>JAUIJW010000264.1 GCA_030431085.1 Bacteroidia bacterium | reverse complement strand
AACACTTCTATCTCTATTAAAGAGTAAAGCCATTTGTTCTTGGGTTAGCCAAACGGTTTCTTCTTGAAGGCGCACATCTATTTTGATGTTTCCCTCTTGGTTGGTATAGATTAAAATATCTCCTTTTTCCATTTATGGGCTAGTTTAAACGTGATGGATCAAACGCTACCCAACCTTTAGTGTCGTTTGCTTTTTCGATTAAATTTTCTGCATATTTCCATACACTATAATCTGATTTACTACGTGGTACAATTACGCCACCTATTAATGGTTTTTCTGTAGTAGATTTTTCTTTTAAATAATTAAATAAGGCATTATGCTTTCTTGTAAAGTTTGGGTCTGAATCCAACGTTTTAGTATCAAATAAGGCAATGGTTCCGTTTTTTAATTTGATTACAAAATCTACATAAAAACCACGTGTTACACCATTAATATCTTCATAAGTTACCGCAAAGTCTTCTTTGTTTTTGTCTCCGTTTTTATACCACCACTCTAAATGTGGTTTGTGTTGCTCTAAAAAACTTACAAACTCACGTTCTGGTTTACTAGCACTCGTATATTCATAAAAAGGTTCTAAAGCGTGCTGTTCTACTTCTCTTAATTGGTAATATTCATTAAAAATACGCTCTGCAGGCACGTCCCATTGCGTATGCTCTACACGTTTAGACATTTGAGCCGCTTTTTGCTGTAATAAAGCTTCGTGTTTTTCTAAAGCTTGGTCAATTAACTCTATGAATTTAGGTTTGTGATTTTCGAATAAAATAGCTTTAATGGCTCTAAATTCATCCATTAACAGGTATTCTTCAAACAACATTTTTAAGCCTAACTCTAATACAGGTGTAGAATCTGCTTTGGCATAACCACCAACGTGATCCCTACAGAACTGACGAAATAGGACGTTTAACTCATTAGTAGTTTTTGCAAACTTTTCTTTATCTTCTACACGTGTAGCCCCTTCCATAATAGCTAATTCTACATCTTTAGGGATTGGAATTTCTATTTGGTCTACATTTAATTCTATAAACTTAGCAGCTAATTGTTTTTTGTTAAACTCTTCAATTGTTAAACCGGCTGTTTGCGTTGCATCTCTAGTTAAACCGAAATAGCCTTCTGCAGCTTGATATAAACATTTTCTGAACTTAGAGCCTAAACGATTACGTGTTAAACGTGTGTTAACGAACGAAGAGTCTAATGCTACTGGTTGATAGTCTTCTATACGCATTGCTTTATTTTGCACAATAAAATCGATGTCTTCTTGCACAATATGTATTACGTCTTTACTTAAATTAGTATAAACATACCCATTATTTAGAATAGGATTTGAATAATGTTTTTGTTCTGGCATACGCAAAATTCTACCTACGGTTTGTATACCAAAATGTTCTTGTTTTATTTCTCTAAATATTAATAATACGGCAGCACGTGGGCAATCCCAACCTAAGGCAATTGCTTGTTTAAACAACAATACATCTGTAAAGGAATCAGCATCTTCAATAGCCTCTAAATTTGATTTTTCATTACTTAACCATACTGCTAAACGATGGTTTTGTGTAGTAATATCTTGTGCTTTTAAATAAGTTTCTACTTCTTCTATAAGTTCTTTATCTAAAGCTGATTCTTTTTTAGTTTCATTAGGTAGTTGAATTAACAATAACGGATTGATATTAGTACCTTGTTCTTTGTAGGCCTGCGCAATTTGGTTACGTTTTTTTAAGGCTTCGTCTAATAATACTTGATTTAGAGAACGCCCTTGTTGGTTATGGTGGTCTAGAGCAGGATTTAAAACGAC
>JAUIJW010000077.1 GCA_030431085.1 Bacteroidia bacterium | reverse complement strand
TGGAATTTGTGACATACGTGTCACGCCTACTTTCACATTGCTAGAGTTGGCCAAATAAACAACATGAGGCTGTAATTGCATGGCTTTTTCATAAGCCAAATCTCTATCCTCTTTGTCTAGGTGGGCAGTGCTTAATTCGGGGCGCATAATCCAATCACCGGCTTGTGGTTGATTGTAAAAACAATCATAGCAAAAGCCTTGACGATATATTTTCTTATTTTCTCCACAACTTAAACATTGGTATGATTTAAAAGAAATAGATACCTTACTGCCAATGAGTTGATTTACATTGATAAAATCATTCTCAAAATCTAGGTAGTATTGAATTGGCGAAGCGTATTCTGTCTTCATTTTTTTTAAAACACCGGTGTATTGCATGATGTATTTTTTTTAAGTTAAGTTCTTGGCCTCAAAACATCTTAAATTTATCGCAGTTCTAAGATTATTTCTAAATAATTGAACTTCGACTTTTTATCAATGTACTAACGACTAATAACTTTTATAGTTTGTTTAACTTTTTCGGCAATTTGCCTAGCTTCATTCATATCTTGATGAACCACAGTTACATGCCCCATTTTTCTAAAAGGCCTTGTGTCTTTTTTGCCATAAATATGTGGGCTAACTCCAGCAATATTTAAGATGCTTTCCATACCATGATATACCACGGCCCCGGAATATCCTTCTGCACCCACTAAGTTCACCATCACACCCGCTACTTTACTATCGGTATTTCCAAGTGGCAAGTTTAAAATACTTCTAAGGTGCTGCTCAAATTGACTCGTATAGCTTGCTTCAATACTGTAATGGCCACTATTATGGGTTCTTGGTGCTACTTCATTAACGAGGATGTCGTCCTCTTCCGTTTGAAACATTTCAACAGCTAATAATCCAACGTGGTTAAAAGCCTCGGCGACACTTAAGGCCATTTTTTGTGCTTTTTTAGCAATATTGTCATCAATTCTTGCTGGACAAATTACATACTCAACTTGATTGGCTTCCGGATGAAATTCCATTTCTACCACAGGATAAGTTTTTGTTTCGCCTTGAGCATTTCTAGCAACAATTACTGCCAACTCATTTTTAAACGGAATGAGCTGCTCTGTAATACATTCGGTATCTGGTAAATCTTGTAAATCATTGGCCGATTTAATCACCTTAACCCCAGTGCCGTCATAACCAAATTGCGCAGATTTCCAGACCATTGGAAAAGAGTTGTCCTTACCAATTAAGCTAGATGTTTCAAATCTTTGGTAGGGTGCCGTGGCAATGTTATGCTTGTTAAAAAAATCCTTTTGTTTGCCTTTATGTTGAATAATCTGTAAAACTTCTGGTTGAGGATAAACCTTAAGCCCTTCTTCTTGTAGTTTAAAAAGGGCATCAACATTAACATGTTCTATTTCTATGGTAAGGATATCAACCTGTTTACCAAAATTATAAACGGTATTAAAATCCATCAAATCTCCTTGATGAAATTCTTCACAAATTTTAGAACAGGGAGCGTTAGCATCCTTATCAAGAATACAGGTATAAATATCAAATTTTTGAGTTTCGGTTAAGAGCATTCGTCCTAATTGACCACCACCGAGTACGCCAAGTTTGAAGTTTGAAGAAAAGTAATTTTTCACAAAAAGAAAGATTAAAAATTAGTAATTTGTAGGGTGTTGTCACTGCTTAAAAATGCCCTATACTGTCTAGCGCTATATTTTACACCTTCTGTCATAGGCGATCCGTCTAAAATGCTAAATTGAGCATCATCGCATGCACAATTCATGATGATACCATTTTCTACCGTCATCTTAGAGCAAGATGATGGTTTAATGTGAGGTGCACTGCGTTCGAAAGCTATAAAATGATTAGATCCCGTACGGTAAACAATGATACCGGCGATGCCACCTCTGGCATATGCCCACCCTCCAATTACCTGAAGGTTGATAAATTCGGGATTGTTTAAGAATAAGGTTTCATTTACGGTGATATTGGGTAACAAATCGTTATTGCCAATATCATCGGATGAACATCCAAAAATAAACGCTGTACAGAGTATAATGACAAGCCATTTTTTCATTAAAAAAATTTTTCGCAAGGTACGAATAATTTGATTTTAAAATAATTTGTACATTTGTATAAGATCTCATTCCAGAATATTGGATTTGGGATTTTTTGTATTTATAAAACCGTTAAATGAATTTAAAATGAGCGATGTAGCATATTATACAGAAGAAGGATTGAAAAAATTGCGCGCTGAGTTAGAACAACTAGAAACGGTAGAAAGACCCAGAGTAAGTAAAGAAATAGCAGATGCCAGAGATAAAGGTGATTTAAGTGAGAATGCAGAGTATCATGCAGCCAAAGAAGAACAGTCTTTATTAGAGTTTAAAATAGCGCAGCTAAAAAACACCTTGTCAAAAGCAAGATTAATTGATGAGTCTCAATTAGACACCTCAAAGGTCTTAGCCTTATCAAAGGTTAAAATTAAGAATATTGCTAATAAAATGGAGTTTGAATATACGCTAGTGGCGGATGCAGTGTCTGATCTGGCTGCAGGTAAAATCTCAGTAAACTCACCCATAGGTAAAGGCTTATTAGGTAAGAAGGTAGGTGAAATCGCAGAGGTCAATGCTCCTAACGGGGTGATGAAGTTTGAAATATTGAATATTTCTAGGTAGATATGGCTACTATTTTTACAGAAATTATTAAAGGAGAGATACCGAGTTATAAAGTAGCAGAAAACGATCGATTTTATGCTTTTTTGGATATTAATCCTAATACGAAAGGGCATACGTTGGTAGTGCCTAAAAAGGAAGAAGATAAAATTTTTGATCTTAACCTAGGGGAGTATACCGATTTAATGCAGTATGCTTATAAGGTGGCTAAGGCTATTGAAAAAGCTGTGCCTTGTGAAAGAGTTGGGCTTAGTGTGATTGGTTTAGAAGTCCCTCATGTACATGTTCACCTTATTCCACTCCATAGTATGGGAGATGCTAATTTTTCCAAATCGGTAACTTTAAGCTCCGATGAGTTCACTCAAATAGCCAAGGAAATTGCAAGAAATATAGAAGATTAATCAACAACTTTTAGCTCTATAGCAAAGGTGGTACCCCGGCCTATTTCAGATCTTTTAACATAGATTTTACCATTGTGATAATCGTCTATAATTCTCTTGGTTAAAGACAATCCAAGTCCCCAACCTCTTTTTTTAGTAGTGTATCCAGGTTCAAAAATCTTTTTTTGAAGCCTTTTCGGAATCCCTTTTCCAGAATCTGAAACCAATATTACAGCTGTAGAATTTTCCTGATAGACACTAATTTTAAGTTCGCCCTTACCTTGCATGGCATCAATGGCATTTTTAACTAAATTTTCGATAACCCAGCTGTACAGCTGCAAATTTAAGTTAACATAAACAGGTTTTTTATGTCCACCATCAAATTGAAAATCTATCTGTTTAAAGCTTCTAGATTTGATATAATCAAATGCAAATTCTGTTTCTTCAACAATGTCTAATTTGGTCAGTTTAGGGATGGATCCAATTTTAGAAAATCTATCTGCAATAATATTGAGGCGAGTGACATCTTTTTCAATTTCTTGGACAATATCTTCGCTGGTATTTTCCATTCTTAAAAGTTCAACCCATCCTAATAGAGACGATAAGGGAGTGCCAATTTGATGAGCAGTTTCTTTAGCCATACCAGCCCATAATTTATTTTGCTCTGCAATTTTATTCGATTTAAAAACCAAATAAATTATGGTGCCAAATAGGATTAAAATTAAAATTAATCCTAAGGTATAGTACTTTAGTTTATAAAGTAAATCGGAGTTACGGTAATATATTTTTTGTGTAATATCAACATTACCTAGTTGATAATGTACAACTAACGGTTCATTTTCTTCTTGCATTTTTTTTAGCTGCCGGTGTAAGTATACACGATCGTCTGGTGCTAATGCAGTGAATTTTTTAGCATTTGGAACATCGAGATTGGCCCAACGCTCTATGTCGCCATTTTCCATGGTGATGATCATAGGAATAGAACTATTGCTCTGTATTATCTTTTCTTCTAAAGACACGTCAATGTCTAAATCAGCATTATTGAAGTTTTGATAGGCTGTCGCCAAAACCTCCATTTTTATACGCTCTTCTTTTTTAAATTTCTTAAAAAATAAATTGGTGTTCCACAAGATTAAGGCAACAATTAAAAATGAGGCAATGATAAGCGCCCATTTAATAAGATATTTGCTACTGGGGAGGTTTTTCATAAAGAACAAATATAAAATATTCTTGATCTATAACTTAAAAATAAATAGCTTATTACGCATAAAATAATTATTAGCTACTTTTGTTAAAAAATAGAGTCAATTGTTAACAATTAATCCTAAAGAAATCGCAACGGCCAAGTTACATGCCTATTTGCTATCGGCAGTTGCACCTAGACCCATAGCTTTAGCCAGTACAGTAGATGAAGAAGGTAAGCCTAATTTATCTCCATTTAGCTTTTTTAACGTGTTTAGCGCAAACCCGCCAATTCTCATTTTTTCACCTGCACGCAGAGTGAGAGATAATACTACAAAACACACTTTAGACAATGTTAAGGCCACCAAAGAGGTAGTGATAAATACTGTAAGCTATAGTATGGTACACCAAACCTCGTTGTCGAGTACAGAATATGATCGTGGTATTAATGAGTTTGAAAAGGCAGGTTTTACAATGATCGCATCTGATAGAGTTAAACCTTTTCGGGTAAAAGAGTCGCCAGTGCAGATGGAGTGTAAAGTGAATCAAATTATGGCTTTAGGAAGTGAGGGAGGCGCAGGAAATTTGATTATTTGCGAAGTGGTAAAAATGCATATCCACGAAAGTGTTTTAGATGCAAATAATGCGATAGATCAATATAAACTAGATGCAGTAGCTAGAGCAGGAGGTAGTTATTATAGCAGAGCTAAAGATACGTTTTTTGAAATTCCCAAACCATTGTTAAGTAAAGGTATTGGAGTGGATGCCTTAGACCCAACAATTAGAACAAGTACTGTATTAACCGGCAACGATCTTGGTATGTTGGCTAATATTGAAGGCTATCCTACAGCTGAGGCTGTTGATAAGTTTCTCAAAGACAATCCTCAGTATATTGGGATAGATAGTAAAGAAAAACATAAATTTGCCCATGAGTTTTTGAAGAAAAACGATGTGCAAAACGCTTGGAATGTACTTTTGAGCTAAATTTAAAAGAATTAAGAATACCATGGAAGTTACAGGAAAAATTAAAAAAATAGACGAGACTAAAACATTTGGTAATAATGGTTTTAGAAAAAGGGAAATGGTTTTAACCACAGAAGAGCAATATCCACAAATGTTGTTGATAGAGTTTATTCAAGATAAATGTGATTTATTGAATAACTATAATGAAGGTGATGCAGTTAAAGTGAGTATTAACTTGAGGGGTAGAGAGTGGATTAATCCACAAGGTGAAGCAAAATATTTCAATTCAATTCAAGGTTGGAGAATTGAAAATGCGATGGCAGCTCAAGGTGCACCTGCCCCAATGGAATCTTTTGAAACTTCGAACAGTGTGTCTGATGAAGAGCCAGATGATTTACCATTTTAATTATAATACATAAATTTAAAATCCCTTGTTATAAGGGATTTTTTTTGCCTTAAAACGAATGATTTTTTTAAATGAAGATATTTGGTTTCCGCCAGTGAACTTGGCAGATGAGAATGGTTTGCTGGCAATTGGAGGAGACTTGTCTTATCACAGATTAAAACTGGCTTATCAAAGCGGCATTTTTCCTTGGTACAGTGAGCAAGATCCTATTTTGTGGTATAGTCCACCAGAGAGAATGGTGTTGTTTCTTGAGGAATTAAAAATATCTAAGAGTATGGCACAGATTTTAAAAAAAGATCTCTTTAAGGTAACCTTTAATCAAAACTTTAGGGCCGTAATCAATCAATGTAAAACCATTGATAGAGGTGATGGTTTAGGGACTTGGATTACAAATGATATGCACGAAGCTTATGTCGAAATGCATGATAAGGGGATGGCTAAATCTGTTGAAGTGTGGCTAGATAACAAACTTGTAGGAGGTCTATATGGAATTGATTTGGGTAAGATATTTTGTGGAGAAAGTATGTTTTCCAAGGTAAGCAATGCCTCAAAAATAGGGCTAATAGCTTTAGTTGAACATTTAAAGTCGAAGCAATATGCGCTGATAGACTGCCAAGTTTACAATAAGCATTTGGCGAGTTTAGGAGCTAAGGAGATACCAAGGCTAGAATTCATTAAAATTTTAAAGAAAAGTATGTGAAATCAGTAGATTTTATGCAAAACCAATGTACTTAATTTAAGTATATTTGTCTTTTAAAAATAATTAGGTGTATGAATATCAAGAATGCGCAGTTGGCCGTTGACGATTGGATCAAAACCCATGGGGTTAGATATTTTAATGAGCTTACCAATATGGCTCAGCTAACTGAGGAGGTAGGCGAAGTAGCTCGAATTATTGCCAGAAGATATGGCGAGCAAAGTGAAAAGGAAAGTGATCAACAAAAGGATCTTGGTGAGGAATTAGCAGATGTTATGTTTGTGGTACTATGTTTGGCCAATCAAACAGGGATTGATTTGCAGAAATCTTTTGATAAGAAACTAGATTATAAAACAAAGAGAGATCATGAGAGACACCACAATAATGAAAAATTAAAAGAATGAGGAAAAGGTTTGAAAGCATGTCTTTTTCAAAGATGATTCTAGTATCGTGTGTGATGTTTTTAATCATTGTTGTGTTTATTGAGTTTTTATTTTCTTTAAGTAAACATAACCTAGAAGATACTCTGGCCTATATGGCCACGCCAGATTTTATCATTAGAAAACTTGTTGCAGCTGTGATTTATGGCGTAATCATTGCTGTGATTTATAGAAAAAAATTAAATAAATAATTCCTTTGAATCGAAAAATTACTTATCTCAATCAAGAGCCACAAGGTTATGTTGCAGTTTCTGGATCAAAAAGTGAATCTAATAGACTTTTGATTTTACAAAGTTTTTATCCTAGCCTTACCCTAAAGAACGTTTCAAATTCTGATGATACTCATCATTTAAAAGATGCGTTAGCTTCAAATCAAGGCACTATAGACATTGGTCATGCTGGAACGGCTATGAGATTCTTAACAGCATATTTTGCGGCAATGCCGAATAAGGAAGTCGTACTTACAGGGTCTCTTCGTATGCAAAATAGACCCATAAAAATTCTAGTTGACGCTTTAAGAATGCTTGATGTTGATATTGCCTACGAAAAGAAAGAGGGCTATCCTCCCTTAAGAATTAAAGGAAAAAAAATTGTTAAAAAACACGTTCAAATACAAGGTAACGTAAGTAGTCAATACATCTCTGCGCTTTTATTAATAGCCTCAACATTAGAAAATGGATTAACCCTTGAGTTGTTAGGCGAAATAACTTCGGTACCCTATATCAATATGACTTTGACTTTGTTGAATCAGATTGGGGTAGAAACCGATTGGACCAATAATTTAATTCGTGTAAAACCAAAACAAAATCTAGGGGCTAATACGATAGTTGTGGAATCTGATTGGAGCTCGGCGTCTTATTTTTATAGCTTGGTGGCTTTAAGTAAAAGAGGTAGTGTAACTTTATCATCTTATAAAAAAGATAGTTTACAAGGCGATAGTTCTTTAGTTGAAATTTACAAAAATCTTGGGGTAAACACAAGTTTTAAAGACAATACCATGACCTTAACCAAGGTAGAAGGTTTTGAATTGCCACAGCTTTTAGAACTAGACTTGGTTGGATCTCCAGACTTAGCACAAACTATAGCGGTAACCTGTTTCGGGTTAGGTATAGCTTGTGATTTAATAGGTTTGCATACATTAAAGGTGAAGGAAACAGATCGATTAGTAGCACTAGATAATGAATTGTCTAAATTAGGTGCCAACATAGAAGTTACAGAGAAGAGTTTGCACTTAAAAGCTTTTACTGGTAACATCAATGAAGGAGTAAGCATTGCTACCTACGATGATCATAGAATGGCTATGGCATTTGCGCCTTTGGCTTTAAAAGTGCCCTTAATTATTGAAGATGCTAATGTGGTGACCAAATCATTTACTACGTTTTGGGAGGACTTTGAAAATGTTTTGGCTTAGATGAAAAGATCAATTTACTTCGTGATTTTGTTTTTGATTTGTTGCCATGTCAAAAGTCAAAATCTAGAGCCTATTTCTTCTTTTGAAGATAGAACTTTAATCATAGAAAAGGTTCAGTCTAAAACATATACAAATAAATCAGAAGATATAGAAGAGCTACAGAGTATCATTAGATATTATATGGAACTTTATGGTAAAGAATATAATTTAGCTCACAGACCATTGGTGGTTACCTTTCCTAATAACTATATTAGATTGATGGCGCGAAACGATGATGGCTCAACGGCGCTAAAAAAAATTGATCTTTATGACTTTTCTAAAGTCTATGATTTTCAAGAGATTTCAAAGCGATGGAAAGACAAGGCCTATATCAATATTTGGACTAGAATGTATTCTAAAGAATATAATAAATGGTCTAAATTTAAGTTTGTAATTCAGGTTAGTGGTCATGATAATGCCGAATTCATTAGATCATTACTCAAAGAATACCATCGGGTTTTAAACCTACCCATAGATGAGTCTGTTTAATAAAACAACCTAGCTAATCCATTTAAATTCATATTGTTTTTCTGGTATTTGCACCCTGTCGGAGATTCTTTGTAGCCTGTTAGGTAAGGCCATCACATAGTCTCGTGCCTTCTTAGCGGTATCATTTAATCCGGTTATTTTATCAATCTCCCACTCTTGTAAAAGAGATTTTAATATGTTGATATAATCTTGAGTGGTATAAACTTCAATTCTTTGGGCAGCATCTGAAAAGTGAGAGAATAAATCACCCTTATTTTGACCACTTTCTCGTAAAAAATGAGCCGGCATAACAATTTTCTTCTTCATCATATCTTCGAAAGCTAACATCATCTCACTAGGGTCCATGGTAAAGATTCTTTTAATAAAATCTATATAAGCACTAGCATGTCTCGACTCGTCTGTAGCAATAATTTTATTAATCTTAGCCAATTGCTTATTACCTGCTTTTCTTGCTATTTTAGCCACTCTACGGTGGGAAATATTTGTTGCCAATTCTTGAAAACTGGTATAAACAAAGTTTTTATAAGGATCTCTACCTGTTTGAATATCAAAGCCATCACTTAAAAGATATTGGGTGGAAATTTCTAATTCTCTCATATTTACTCGGCCAGAAAGGTAGAGGTATTTATTGAGTAAATCTCCGTGACGATTCTCTTCAGCAGTCCAAGATCTTACCCATTGCGACCAACCATTTTTACTTTCTTCGTCAATGCCTTCAACCCCTAATAACCATGATTCATAGGTAGGTAAAGCTTCTTCTGTAATTGTATCTCCAATCAGCACGGTAAAAAAATCATAATCCATTTCTTTGGCAAGGCCTTGAATTTCTCTAATTTCCTCAAAAAATTCGGGATTATTAGGATCAGGAAGTAAATCTGATGGTTGCCAATTTTCTTCTATAGGTTTGAGATACTTTGTAAGTAAATCGTCCATTG
>JAUIJW010000263.1 GCA_030431085.1 Bacteroidia bacterium | reverse complement strand
ACCGGCTAGTGTAAGGGTAAGTTTATTTTTTTGATATTTCAATGGTACATAAATATCTAAAAGTCCTACATTATTAAAGTGATTTCCTACATAAAAATAATCCATTAAACCATTAAACTTGTGGTTGGTACCGTAAAAGGGACTAAAAGACTTGTTTTTATCGTCTGATGCATCTTGATCTGTACCAGAGAAATATTCAAAACCAGCACCAAGTGTAAAGTCAGAAACAATATTGTAATGAGCATCAAGTGCAAAATAGTTAGCTGCTAAATCTTGTTCACCAGTAGCATTGGCACCAGGAATTGGTGTGTTACCAAATTGGAAATAAGTCGCACCATTGGCAGAAAAAGCACCTTTTTTGTAAGTTAATCGACCACCTAGAGTTTGAGAGTATGAAACCTTTTGTTCTTGATCTACAATATTCACTGTTTGATAATAAGGCATGCCATTGTTTAAAAATAAAACACTAAGGCCTAAATCGTCTGATAAGTTTGAATGAAACCATGCATATTGCAAGTTTTTATATTGGTTAACTTGATAATCTTCTTTAAAGATGGTTTCAGAATTTGCATTTAAGGCAAATCCTACATCTAATTTACTCTTGGCACCTGGTTTAAATTTCAATAATAAGGCATCGTGGCTTCTTGCTTGTTGAGCCCAACCAACAGAGCCCATGATTCTTTGGTCGTCATATGCTATTTCTTGACGTCCAAGTCTTACTCCAAATTTTTCAGTAAAATTATATTGCCCCCAGGCTTCATGAAAAGTAATTCCGTTTTTATCACTTAAATTCATGGTAGGTACATCACCCCAAACCCTAACATTCTGTAAGGTAAGTTTAAGGTCGTACTTCGTATCTCCGAAATCGAAGTTTATACGCGTTCTTTGCGATACAAATGCCGCAGGATCATCATCAGGTGAGGCTAAAGTTTTAAAGCCATGTCTGGCTTCGAAACGAGGTCTAAGTTCACCAGATATACCAAAGTCTTGTGCAACAATTGAACTCGTTAAGCCCAAAAATGCTAAAAGGAAAAAATAATAATTTTTCATAAATTTAATTTATATAGTTTATTTCAGTTATGATTTTGATACAGTACTTAATATACTTTTAACCGTTTCTTTATTGTCTACTCCCAAACCTTCTTGTTGGTGAACTAGATCACCATTGGGGTCGAAAACACTAATGATATTAGAATGAGAAAAGTCTAGAGGAGAAATTTGTTTGTACTTTACAGCTAATACATTGGCCAACTCTCTAACACTTGATTCAGACCCCTGCAAAAATAGCCATTTCCCATCTTCCATATAGTTTTCTTTGGCAAATTCTTTAAGTTTTTTAGGGGTATCATTTTTTGGATCAATACTAATCATGACATATTGAATATCTGCATCATATGCTTTAGGAATCTCAGCTTCAATATGCCTTATATCAGCCACTAATCTTGGACAAGCAGCCTTGCAACTGGTATAAATCATTACCATGACAAGGGTTTTACCTTTAAGATCTTCTAAATGAATGGCCTCATCATTTTGTGTATGCCATATAGATTCTAAATTGAAAATAGACTCATCAGAAATTCCACTGGTATTCACGATTTTTTCGTCTGCCTTAGAAACAGCCACCAGATCCATTTTACAAACGGGACAACTCCCTTTACTGTCATAAGTTTTGTCTCCTTCGCAATGCATTGGGCATTCGTATAAAGTTGTTGTATTATCAGCCTTATTATCTTTACAAGAAGCTATAAATGATATAGTTGATATAGCTATTAATAAATAAATTAATGTTTTCATTTGTTTAATT
>JAUIJW010000076.1 GCA_030431085.1 Bacteroidia bacterium | reverse complement strand
CATCCGGCTGAAGAGTCTGTAGATCATTTTGTGATAATAGCTTTAAATATGGAAACTCGTCCAAGTATCCACGATAAAAATCAATCATCACCTTATGGCGATACGGTTGATCGCTGAAAATAAGCAACTCTTTATCCTCACCGACGGATTGCACATACTCCAGCGCTTGAAGGGGGCGGCCGCGACCATATTCAAAAAACAATAGACCTTGATACAAATTGGCCGCAGTCAATAGAGTTAGAAAAAAAATTCCGCAAACTTTTTCCTTCGTCAAACCATTGTTGCATTTGTTTTACACCAGGGCCAGAAGCACCTTGATTACCCATTTGGGTTACAATTTTATTTTTTCTAGCAGATTCTGTTAAAACACGAGCTTCGTATATATTATGAGTTAAAGGCTTCTGTACATAAACATGCTTGCCCAATTGCATGGCAGCATTAGCTACTACAGCGTGAGTGTGATCTGGAGTAGATATGGTAAGGGCATCAATGTCTTTCATTTCATCAAGCAAAAGTCTAAAATCTTTATATTTTTTTGCTTTTGGAAATTCTTTAAACAATTTGGCCGATCTATGCCAATCTACATCGCAAATTGCTGCTATATTTGAAGCGCCTTTATTATATGCGTTAACGGCATCAGAATATCCCTTACCTCCTCCTCCAATTACCGCAATATTCAACCGATCACTTGGAGCAACAAACCCCTTGCCCATTACGGATCTTGGGATAATGGTAAAAGCCGCAGCCACAGCCGCCGTATTTTTTATAAATTTTCTTCTGTTAAAATCATTATTCTTTACCATCTATAAAGTTTTAAAATTTATCTGTTTCTTTATATGCATTAATCACAGCCAACTCCCCTTCTTTTCCTTTTATGGAATTACCATGTTCCATGCCTAAAATACCATCAAAACCTTTCTGATGAATATATTTAAATATATTTTTATAATTAATTTCACCTGTTGTAGGCTCGTTTCTACCGGGATTGTCACCAATTTGAAAATAGGCAATTTCATCCCAAGTCTTTTCCATATTAGGTATTAAATTTCCTTCTTGGATCTGTTGATGGTATATGTCGAATAAAATTTTGCAAGAGGGACTATTTACCGACTTGCATATTTGATATGCTTGCGGAATTTTAGATAAAAATAAACCAGGGTGATTAAAGAAATTTAATGGTTCTAAAACCATAATAAGGTTATGTTTTTCTAAAATTTCTGATGCTAGTTTTAAGGTCTCAATAACATTCACAGTTTGATAACCTATATCTTTTTTAAGATCAACAAACCCAGGAACAACAGTCATCCATTTAGCATTAACCCTTTTGGCCACTTCAACAGAGGCTCTAATTTCATTCAAAAATTCTTGTCTGTAACTTAAATCGCCACTGGTTAAAGTAGGTTTATCCCAATAAATTTTATGAGCCACAAATACACCCATTTGCATATTGTGTTCTTGCATTGTTTTTGCCATACGCTCTTGAAGATTAACGGTTCTTTGTTTCATCCCGTTATCTTCAAATGCTTTAAAGCCTTGATCTGCCATAAATTTTAATTGATCTATAGCATCACTACCAGCATGGGATTGAAACATACCCAAATGTGGCGCATATTTTAACTGAAATTTATATGGTGTTTCTTTTAATTCAAAATTCGAATTTAGGGGTGATGCTAATGCATCTACACCCATACCCATTAAAGTCGCTGCGGCCACAGTATTCTTCAAAAATGATCTTCTTTGTAGTTCTTTTTTAGACATTTTATTTAATTTTAATAAGTATAAAATAGTACATTTACCATTGTCATCTATTCAATTTGTGTAATAATTTTGTCTGAACCACTTTTGGTTTAAAACTAATAAAACCTTCCGCAAATTGACTACTGCAATTCTAATAGCTCAATGTTTTTAAACTCAACAGGATGGCTCTCGCTTTGTAAGGAAATATACCCTTTTTTTAAAGGTTGGCCCTCTAATGATTTCCAATAGTCTTCATCTTCTAAAGACACACCTCCAAAGCCATATTGTAATTTGTAATATCTAAAGACCTCGACACCGTTAATGCGATGAGACACAATCGAATCATTTCTCACTTCAATTGCTAGATGTACCCACTGGTCTCCATCATAGGTTTTAGAATTTGAATTAATACAATGTACCTTATTCAATTTGTCCTCTAAAAAAATATTAGTCCCAGGAGTACATACATTACCTGTTGGTCGGTCTCCCTGATTTAAACCACCCAATAATTGTACTTCTACCGACACCGGAAAATCTTGATTCAATTCTATAGTTTTGGGGTTTTGACAATGAATCATCACACCGCTATTTCTTGTGGCCCAACCTGCACCGTCTGGCAATTGCTCTCCTTTAAATCGGTAGTCTAACCTTAGTTTGTAGTTTGATAATTCAGTTTTATAAAATAGATGACCAAATTTATCCTCAAACTTATCATATTGATCATAATTCACCTCTAATACACCATCAGATACTCTAAAAGTATTTAAATGATTATCTCCTAATTTATACCCTTTGATTTTGGGGGTCCATCCATCCAAATTTTGTCCATTAAAAATGGGATGCCATGTTGCATGTTCTTTCTTTGAGTTCATACAACCAAAAAGAAAAAACACTAAACATGTATAACCCAACAAATGTTTAATCATTATCATTTATTTATAATGACCAAGAATTTTTCACCTCTGATGTTGGGATACAACCTAGATAAGCTCCTGGAATAGGATCATAACTCAGTACTTTTTCCCCTATCAATTCACTATTTCTGAATGCCCAAACAGATGTTTCTCTAAGTTGATGTAACGATTGTTTAACTTCTTGTTCTTTATCATTGAATTTAGACTGCTTATCATTTTGCGGCTTCAAATACTTATCTAACAACACTATATAATTATCTTTATTCACCTTAACTTTACCTTCTACCGAAACTCCTAACTCTTCCATAATCCCGTTCATTCCAGCTTTAAATTCATCTTGTTGCTGACTATCAAATACCTTACTTACAAACAAATCAATAAATTCTGCCACATTAACATCTTTCGCTCCAGGTGCACTCTCTGTGGCCGGCAATATAAGATCAATTAAATCTGCTAATACCAAGCCTTGATTTTGATTAAGAAAAATCGGATTCCAAGAGGCTTTCTCTGCAGTACAACTCTGTAACATTCCTAAAACACTTGGAACCGCCATAGTATATCCCAATGTTAAACCTAACCCTTTTAATGCTTCTCTTCTATTCATAACTAAAACTTATTTTCTTTTAATTGTTTAGCTGCGTGATTAGCAGCTCTTGCTGTTAATGCCATATAAGTTAATGAAGGATTCTGACATCCTGCCGAAGTCATACATGCCCCATCGGTTACATACACATTAGGTACTGCATGTATTTGGTTATTCGCATTTAACACTGAGGTTTTTGGGTCTTTACCCATTCTAGCTGTACCCATTTCATGAATTCCAATACCTGGTGCTTTTTCTTTATCATCAAATGTATGAACATTTTTAGCTCCAGCTTTTGTAAGCATTTCAGCAGCCTGTGCCTTCATATCTTCCCTCATTTTTCTTTCATTTTCTTTCCATTCAGCATCAAACGTTACGGTTGGCAGCCCCCATTTATCTAGTTTCTCATAATCTAATGTCATTTTATTATCGTGATACGGTAGGCATTCACCAAATCCTCCAATATACACTCTCCAATCTCCAGGTTGTAAAATGCCATCTTTAAAATCTGCGCCATAGCCATATTCTCTAACATGTTCTGCAATACCATTTCTACCTGCACCTCCTTGATAACCATAACCTCTTAAAAATTCTTTCATTTCCGTTTTAGAATCTCCTAAATTTCTAAATCTTGGAATGTAAATTCCATTAGGCCTTCTACCTTTATAGTATTTATCTTTAAACCCAGGCATATCTCCGGATGCTCCCACACCCAAGTGATGATCCATAATATTATGACCAAGCTCACCTGAATCATTACCCAACCCATTTGGAAATCTTTCTGACTTGGATTGCATTAAAATAGCAGCAGTAGGTATAGCCGAAGCACAACAGAAAATTACTTTGGCATAAAAAACATATTTTTCATTTGTTTCGGCATCAATAACTCTAACTCCAGTTGCTTTCTTCAAATTATCATCATAGATAATCTCATGCACAATAGAATTTGCTCTCAGGGTCATTTTACCTGTTTTGGCTGCAGCAGGTAATGTAGAAGCATTACTGCTAAAGTAGCCTCCAAACGGACATCCTCTAGAACATCTATTTCTGTATTGGCAATTAGATCTACCTTCATAGGTTTTATCACCGGTAATATGCGCCACTCTTCCTACAGTAATAAGCCTGTCCTCATAATTCTCAGCAATTTTCTTTTTAAACTCTTGCTCAACGCAATTCAACTCCATTGGTGGAGAAAATTCACTATCTGGCAAATGCGGTAATCCAAGTTTTTCTCCACTAATACTAATATAATTTTCAACTTTAGAATACCATGGCGCTATGTCGTTATACCTTATAGGCCAATCTACACCGTGGCCATCTTTAGCATTAGCTTCAAAATCAAGATCACTCCATCGGTATGATTGCCTACCCCACATAATCGAACGACCTCCTACATGGTACCCTCTCATCCAATCAAATCTTTTCGTTTCATTATATGGATGTTCTATATCATCTACAAACCAATGTTTCGTTGAACGCTTAGTGGTGTAACCTGTTCTAGCCTGCTTAAGCTGTCTTGCTTTTTCTTCAGGGGTCGTTTGCCCCTTCAATTCATAATCCCATGGATCATCATTCATGGTTGGATAATCTTTTACATGTTCGATCATTCTTCCTCTTTCGAGCACTAAGGTGTTAATTCCATTTTCACAAAGCTCTTTAGCAGCCCAACCACCTGTAATACCAGTACCAATAACTATGGCATCGAATTTACTTTCGTTTTCTACTTTAACGTTTTTATACATTTTCTTAATTAACTATTATAATTAAATCAATAAATCAGTTGTAATATTACTAATTAGATTGACAAATTTTAACTATTTCTGGAAATTTTTGATAACTATCTTATAAATCAATAAGATTTATCGCCAAAATAATTAAATTGCAAGGCAACTTTGTTCAATTTTTTTCAGTGAAAATTAATATACAAAAAATACAGCCTTATATAGATAATGGTATTGAATACCATGCCGATACTTGTTTACCCCTTGTTGATGCTGTCTCTAGAAATAAGCTAAAATTTAAGGCTCTTGCCAGATACACTTACCCTGGAGATCGACTTACTCAAGATACACTTGGCTTAAATACTATTGGTTATTGGGATGCCAACATACCTCAAGATTGGGGTTTAGATTGGCACAGAAATGAAGGGATAGAATTTCATTTTTTAGAATCGGGCACCATGCCATACCGTCAAGGGAATAAAGACATTACATTACTACCCAATGACCTAACCATTACAAGACCTTGGGAAAAACATAAAGTTGGAAATCCTAATATTGGTATGGGTAAATTTTATTGGGTCATTATCGATCTCAATGTAAGACGACCCCATCAACATTGGAAATGGCCAGACTGGATCATGTTAACACCAACAGATCTTGAGAGACTTACAAAAATCTTAAGACAAGACACTCGATGGCACTACAGAACCAATAAAATGATTAGAAACTGTTTTTACAACATTGGCAAAGCGGTAGATCAAGATCAAAACGGTAGTAACACTTCAACTATTAGGTTATTGGTTAACGAGTTACTCTTATTAATTCTAGACCTTATCGACAAAGAATCAATCGTATTAAACGAATCATTGACAGACAGCTCTAGAAGTGTAATTCAATTTTTACAAGAACTAGAAAATAATGTTTCTGACCATTGGACTATTGAAAAAATGGCAGAATCTGCTGGTGTGGGACTTACACGATTCACTTTTCATTGTAAAAAACTAACGAATTTAACACCAATGAAATACTTAACCGTGAAAAGATTAGAACTCTCAAAAAAAATCTTATTACAAAACCCTCAACTTAGTATTGCCGAAGTGGCTTATAGTTGTGGATTTACAACAAGTCAATATTTTTCAACAGTCTTTAAAAAACATGAAAAATGTACTCCAGTAGCTTACAGACAAAAAGAATTGTTAACGATTACAACCTAAATTAAATGTATAAATTCTTTCACTGAATAAAAATAAACATAATTCTTTGACTGATTCTATAATTTCACGAATTATCATTATAACAACTTACAATTCAAATACATTATGCAAAGAAGAGACTTTTTACAAAAATCGACCAAGTCTGCGCTATCCTTAACTTTACTTGGATCATTCGCAGCTCAAGCAAACCCCTTTGGTTTAATGCATCATGAAGAACCAAAAGATATTTTCTTTAAAATTTCTTTGGCTCAGTGGTCGCTACACAAGGCATTGTTCAATAAAGATCTTGACAATTTAGATTTTGCTGCCAAATCAAGAAGTTTTAATTGTGATGGACTCGAGTATGTCAATGCTTTTTTTAAAGATAAGGCGAAAGATAAAAGCTACTTGGCAGAAATGAACAATAGAGCAAAATCTGAGGGTCAACAGAACGTGTTAATCATGATTGATGGTGAAGGTAACCTTGCCGATGCAGACAATGCTAAACGACTAAAAGCTATAGAAAATCATCATAAATGGGTTGATGCAGCCCACTATCTAGGTTGCCATGCTATTAGAGTAAACTTAGCTGGAGGCATCGATAAAAATGACGCTGCAAAAGCCAGTGTAGATTCATTAACTAAACTATCCGATTATGCTAAAGGGTCCAACATCAATATTTTAGTAGAGAATCATGGTGGTTTCTCTTCTAATGGCGATTGGATGCACAAAGTATTTTCTCACGTGAAGAATAAAAATTGCGGCACCTTGCCAGATTTTGGGAATTTCTGTATTGAAAGATCTAACAATGGATGTAAAGAAGAATACGATCGATATAAAGGGATGAAACAACTCTTGCCATTTGCCAAAGCTGTGAGTGCTAAATCTCATGATTTTGATAACAACGGTAACGAAATTCATACCGATTATTATAAAGTAATGAAAATGGTTAAAGCTTCTGGTTATACCGGTTTTGTAGGTATAGAATATGAAGGCAATAAAGTTAGTGAAGCAAAAGGTATAGAACTAACTAGAGATTTACTTATCAAAGTTGGGAAAAAATTAGGTTAATCGATATTGAACTAGAATGATGACCACAAAAATTAGAGTTCAACTATCTGTAATGATGTTTTTAGAATTCTTTATTTGGAGTTCTTGGTTTGTAACATTAGGTACCTTTTTAAGCCAACAATTAAGTGCTAGTGGACAAGAAATTGCTATGGCTTTCGAAACTCAGGCCATTGGAGCCATTGTAGCACCATTTATTATTGGTTTAATTGCAGATCGTTTTTTTTCTGCACAAAAAATATTAGGAGTACTGCATTTGATTGGAGCTGTATGCCTCTATTTCATGTCTGTTTCTTCTAATTTTGAATCATTTTACCCTTACGTTTTTGGGTATATGATTTTATATATGCCTACACTTGCTTTAGTAAATTCTATTTCATTTAACCAAATGAATGATCCTTCGAAAGAGTTTGCCAATATTAGAGTATATGGTACTATTGGGTGGATTGCGGCTGGATTTATTATCGGTTACCTGTTTCATTGGGAAACCAAAAACCTTTTAGAATATACGTTCTATATGGCGTGTTTGGCCTCAACAATTCTTGGTATTTTTAGTTTTACACTACCCGATACACCTCCCCAAAGCCATCAACAATCTATCAAAATTAAAGATATATTAGGTTTTGAAGCCTTAGCACTACTTAAAGAACGTAACTACGCCATGTTCTTTTTATCATCAATTTTAATCTGTATCCCATTAGCTTTTTATTATCAAGAAACTAACAAATTTCTTAATGAAATGGGTATGGAAGCTGCCGCTGGTAATATGGCCTTAGGTCAAGTCTCTGAGATTGTATTTATGCTATTGCTTCCAGTATTTTTAAAACGATATGGCATAAAAAAAACTCTTCTTGTAGGAATGCTTGCGTGGGTTTTAAGATATACGCTTTTTGCATTTGGTGACACAGGAAGCAATGTGTGGATGCTCTTTTTGGGCATATTATTACATGGAGTGTGTTATGATTTTTTCTTTGTATCTGGTCAAATTTATACAGATTTCAAAGCGGGAAAAAATATTAAAAGTGCAGCTCAAGGTTTAATTACTCTTGCAACCTATGGTTTAGGAATGTTTATTGGGTTTAGAATTGCGGGCATTATTTCAGATTATTATGTATTGGGCGAATCGCATCAATGGTTTAAAATATGGTTAATCCCAGCTGCCATTGCGGCCTTCGTTCTCTTTACCTTTTTAATTTTATTTAAAAACGAAAAGATCAAACTTTAAATTATTACAATTCAAATATTAATCTATGGAAAATATCAATAAAAACAGACTTTTTATAGCTAGTTGTTTAGCTTTAATTACCACATCAATGACCTTTGCCATACGGGCCAGACTAGAAACCGTATTTGGTCCCGAAGGTGTTGGACTTACCTTAGAACAAATTGGGTATGCCTTTACCCCTGCATTTTGGGGTTTTACCATTGCCATGATTATCGGTGGCCCATTAGTAGATTCACTTGGCATAAAAAAAATCACATGGATAGCCTTTATTACACATGCTATCGGAATTATTTTGACCATTCTTGCAGATTCTATGACCTCCCTATTCATAGCTACACTTTTTGTAGGTATTGGCAACGGAATGGTTGAAGCAGCATTAAATCCAATGATTGCCTCAATCTATCCTAAGCAAAAAACTAAAATGCTTAACAGATTCCATGTTTGGTTTCCAGGAGGCATTGTAATTGGATCTATTGTTGGGTGGCTTATCATGGATGTATTTGGATTAAGTTGGCAAGTCATGGTTGGCACTTTATTTATCCCATTATTTCTTTATGCCATTTTATTTTTTGGTCAAAAATTTCCAGTTACAGAAAGGGTACAATTAGGTGTAGAGAATAGTAAAATGTGGGCAAGTTTAGCAAAGCCATTATTCTTGTTTATGGTATTTTGCATGTTCTTAACCGCGGCCTCAGAATTAGGTACCACTCAAAGAATTGAGTCTTTACTAAAATCATCTGTAGACGTGCCATTACTCGTACTCGCATTCATTAATGGTATTATGGCAATAGGTCGTGCTTTAGCTGGTAAAGTAGTACATAAATTAAAGCCTTCAGGAATGCTATTATTTTCTGCTATTTTTACGTTTATAGGTCTATGGTTACTAACCTTTACAAGTGGAGGAATGACTTTTGCTGCCGCCGCTGTTTTTGCTATTGGCGTTACCTTTTTCTGGCCAACTATGCTAAGTTTTGTAGCGGAGTATTTACCAGAAACTGGAGCTTTAGGACTTTCAATTATGGGAGGTGCCGGAATGTTGTCTGTTTCTGTAGTTCTACCCATTATGGGAAGCTTAATGGATAATGAAAGTGCGAGTCAAGCCTTAAGAACCATGTCAATTTTACCAGCCATATTAATCGTCGCCTTTATAGGCTTGAATATCTATATGAAGAATAAACAGTCAAATAACATATAAAACCATATTATGTCTAAAAAAATTAAATTAGGAATTATTGGAGGCGGTGGAGATTCTTTAATTGGAGTTTTACATCGTGTAGCCTCATTCATTAATGATAATTATGAAATTGCCGGGGGTGTCTTTAACCCCAATTACGAAGAAAATTTAAAGTTTGCTAAAGAAATAGATATTCCAACAGAAAGGATTTATCAAGATTTTGACACTTTCGTGGAAAAAGAAACAATTAGTTTAGAAAAATGCTGACCTGGCTGGTGGCCGTCAGCGCCCTCCTAGCAACAGC
>JAUIJW010000075.1 GCA_030431085.1 Bacteroidia bacterium | reverse complement strand
CGATTAGATTTTATAAATGTAATTCCTTTTTCTTTTAGCTGAGTCTCATTGAGAAGCAAGTTAGAGATATCGCCACTTTTACCTAAGGTATACACATGAGGGTGTTCTGTAAACAGTAAATGGTTTAAAGTTTTACGAGGTATTGCACTGTGCCTGTTTTCTAGTTTGGTGGCAATGTTTTCTTGAAATAATCTATCTTGATAATCCCAAGCATTTTGATAACCTTTTAAACCAAGATCTGTAAGTTTAATTTGATTCATGAGCTGTATTTTGGGTTGTTGAGAATAATTAAAGCGGCAATAACACCAGGTACCCATCCGCATAAGGTTAAAATAAAAACAATTAAAATAGAGCCACAACCTTTATCTAAAACAGCCAGTGGTGGTAACAATATCGATAAAATAACTCGCCAAAAACTCATGTTGAACCTATCTTAAATTAATCGACTGCAAAATTGCTAAAAAAAAACCACCTAAAAAACTCTAGACTTTAACAATGGTTGGTTCTTGTTGAAAAGCATTGTATCTTTGCCCACTATTTTTTCAAATATAATAACCTATGTCTATCCAACTGTCAGAACAAGAAATTGTTAGAAGAGAAAGTTTACAACGATTAAGAAAGCTTGGCATTAACCCATATCCGGCAGAACAGTTTAAAACGACCAGTACGATCAATACTATCATACAAAACTTTGATGATTTAGAGCGTAAAGAAGTTGTTTTGGCAGGTAGAATGATGAGTCGTAGAATTATGGGGAAAGCTTCATTTGCAGAACTAAAAGACGCTTCTGGTAGAATGCAAATTTATATCAATAGAGATGAAATTTGCAAAGGTGAAGATAAAACACTTTACAATGAGGTGTTTAAAAAATTGTTGGATATTGGTGATATTATCGGAATAAAAGGAGAGGTTTTTAAAACAAAAGTTGGTGAAAAATCCGTAAAGGTTACAGAGCTCACTGTACTATCAAAGGCATTAAAGCCTATGCCTGTTGTAAAAGTTGATGCTGATGGTAAAACACACGATGCGTTTAGCGATCCAGAAATGCGATACCGCCAACGTTATGTAGACCTCATAGTGAATGATGAGGTTAAAAATACATTCATTAAAAGAACAAAAATCACCAACTCAATTAGGCAGTTTTTTAATGATAAAGGATATTTGGAGGTTGAAACACCTATTTTACAACCAATTCCTGGTGGGGCAGCCGCACGTCCGTTCATTACGCATCATAATGCTTTAGATATGCCTTTGTATTTAAGAATAGCTAATGAACTATATCTTAAAAGGCTAATTGTTGGTGGTTTCGATGCTGTTTATGAATTTGCCAAAGATTTTAGAAATGAAGGAATGGATAGAACACATAATCCGGAATTTACTGTGATGGAATTATATGTGGCCTACAAGGATTATCATTGGATGATGGAAATGACAGAGCAGTTGTTAGAAAAAGTAGCCATTGATGCCAACGGCACATCAGAAGTGCAGATAGGCGATAATCAAGTTAGTTTTAAAGCACCCTATGCCAGAGTACCAATTTTAGAAGCCATTAAAATTCATACAGGCGTTGATGTTTCTGGAATGAATGAAGAAGAGTTAAGAAAAGTTTGTAAAGATTTAGGACTGGAAGTGGATGAAACCATGGGTAAAGGAAAGCTTATTGATGAGCTTTTTGGAGAAAAATGTGAGCATCATTATATACAGCCCACATTTATAACAGATTATCCAAAAGAAATGAGTCCGCTATGTAAAGAACATAGAGATAATCCTGAACTGACAGAACGTTTTGAATTGATGGTAAATGGGAAAGAATTGGCCAATGCATATTCAGAATTAAACGACCCTATTGATCAATTAGATCGCTTTAAAGATCAATTAAAATTATCTGAAAAAGGAGATGATGAAGCCATGTTTATCGATATGGACTTTGTTAGAGCTTTAGAATACGGAATGCCGCCTACGAGTGGTATTGGTATAGGTATTGATCGATTAGTAATGTTTTTAACCAATAATGCATCAATACAAGAAGTACTGTTTTTTCCACAGATGAAACCAGAGAAAAAAACACCTCAAATAGAATTAAATGATGATGAAAAGAAAGTATTAAAAATGCTTGAAGAAGCAGTAGAAATTGATTTAAATAATTTGAAAGTACAAAGTGGATTAAGTAATAAAAAATGGGATAAGACTATTAAAGGGCTTACCAAACATGGTTTAGCTAAGGTAACAAAAACGGAAGAGGGACTTGTTGTGAAATTTCATAAGTAAATGATTTTATGTAAAGAGTTTTAAACCATTCTAATGCCAAATTTAAACCAAAAATTATAGAGCATAATTAGGGTAGCTTATGCCAAAAAAATAATCAAGAGAAGCCACAATATCGTGGCTTTTTTATTGTTATAGAGTCAATTAATTCTTCAAAAATTTATCAGAATGATAAAAAAAATACTGTGGCTTATTGCTTTAAGTTTACCGCTTTATGCTAATGCGCAAATAGAATATGAAAAAGGATATTATATCAATAACTCAGGTGAGAAAACAAACTGCTTGATTAAAAACTTAGATTGGAAAGATAATCCAACAGAGTTTAAATATAAATTGTTTGAAGAAGATGAGGCGAGAGATAATACTATTAAATCTGTAAAAGAGTTTGGAATTGATGGAGGCATAAAATATCAAAGGTTTGAAGTTAAGATAGACCGTTCGAGCGAATTGGTTAAAGACCTAAGCCGTGAAAGAAACCCCATTTTCAATACTGAGCTATTGTTTCTTGAACCTCTGGTTAGAGGAAAAGCTAGTTTATATTACTATGAAAAAGGTAATTTAAGGCGTTATTTCATCTCGATCAATAATTCGGCGCCAGAGCAGTTGGTTTATAAAAGTTATTTAGCTAAAAACAGATTTAAAAGTGATGAAGTAAAGAAGAATAAAATGTATAAGCAGCAATTGTATAAGTACTTGAGTTGTAAAGATATTTCACTTAATCAAGTTAAATCCATTGGCTATTATACTAAAGACTTAGTGAAGCTTTTTAAAGCATATAATGACTGTAAGGGAAATGAGATTGACGAGACTAGCGAGGCATCAAAATTAGAAAAAGACTACAAACTTTTTCATATCTCATTAAAACCAGGAATTAGTTCATCATCTTTAGGTGTATATCCTTCAAATGGAAATGATAGAAAATCTGTAAGTTTCGATAAACAATTAAGGCTTAGATTTGGAGTAGAGTTTGAGTTCGTTATGCCATTTAATAAAGGTAAATGGGCCTTGTTTACAGAACCAGCGTATCAATCTTTTAAAGGTGAAGAAATAATAAATTTTAATTCATTTAATCCTTCAGTAGAAGTTGCTATAGATTATTCTTCGGTTGAATTGCCTCTAGGAATAAGGTATTATATGTATCTTAACTCAAGGACTAAAATGTTTATAAATGCGGCCTATGTTATTGATATACATGGACCCACAGAGTTGAAGTATGAGGGTATAAGTAATCTTGAAGTAAATACTGCTCCCAATTTAAGCTTAGGTGTGGGTTATAAATTCAGAAATACATTTAGTGTAGAGTTAAGAAGAGGCTTTACTAGAGAAATGTTTAGATATAATAGTTATTGGAAAGGTAACTATAATACAATCTCATTTATTTTTGGTTATACGATTATTTAATTTTTTGAGGTAAAATTAATTTCTAGAAATCATAATGGTTACAGATTTAGAAACTGTACCTTAAGGGCTAATGCTAAAAATAATAATTATTATCTTTAGCATTAAATTAGAATTTATGAAGCATATCTATCTTCAATTAATTATCTTATTGGTTTTTAATGCATCTGTACTTGCCCAAACTAAAACCATACAAGAACAGCTAGGTTATGATAAAAATGCCAAATTATTAATTATCCATGCCGATGATATAGGGGTTACACATTCTGAAAATGTTGGCACAATAACAGCCATTGAAAAAGGTGTTGTAAATTCTGGAAGTATAATGGTGCCATGTCCTTGGTTTCCCGAAATTGTGGCCTATGCTAAAGAAAATCCACAACTTGATTTGGGTATACATTTAACTCTAACCAGTGAATGGAAGTACTATAAATGGAGGCCCATTGCTCCTTTGGTATCTGTGCCAGGATTAGTAACCAATAATGGTTTTATGTATGCCAATCCGCAAGACGTAGTTAAAAATGCTAATTTAGAGGAAATCGAAAACGAGTTACGACTTCAAATTCAAATGGCTTTAGATAATGGTATTGATGTTACGCATTTAGATTCTCATATGGGCACATTGTTTTACAAACCTGAGTATATTAAGGTTTATAAAGAATTGGGTAAAGAATTTAAATTACCAGTACTTTTAAGTCATGAAGATTTAAAGGGGTTTAGTGCTAAAAGTGTTGCTGCCATTGAGAATGATGATTTTACGGTAGATCATATATATACGGCTACACCTAAAGATTATAAAGCGGGTATGTCCAACTATTATAACAATATCATTTCATCTTTAAAGCCAGGGCTTTCCGTACTGCTAATTCATACGGCATTAGATAATGAAGAAATGAAGGCAGTAACTATTGATCATCCAGAGTGGGGAGCAGCTTGGCGACAGGCAGATTTAGATTACTTTACGAGCACAGCCTGTGAAAATTTGCTTGAAAAAGAAAATATTCAATTGGTTACTTGGAGAGAAATTAGAGATAAAGTGATCAGAAAGTAAAATTTATTTCGACTAGTTTTCAAGGAGTAGTAGAAAAATTAAACTATAAATTGATTAAATAATATTGATTGATTTTGCTTAAAAATAATAAATTGGGAAGCTAAATATAAATCAACTAACCATGATAAGAGTATCGGCTTTAGCACTCCAAATTTTCATCTTATTTGTATTGTTACATCATCAAATGATTGGTCAGAAACTAAACCAAAGCCATCCAAAAGTTGTTTTAGAGTACGAGATTAAAGCCCTATTAGGCGAAGGTGCTATATGGAATTATAAAACCCATGAGTTACTTTGGGTTGATATTGAGGGTAAAACCTTAAATAGGTATGATGCTAAAAATAAAAAGAATAATAGTGTTAAAGTGCCGTCAAGAATTGGAACAGTTGTTCCGGTGAATAGTACGGAGGCTGTAGTGGCTCTTGAAGATGGTATTTATTTAATTGATGTTGCTAGCGGTAAGATAGGACAGATTTCTAATATTGAATCTGATAAAGTTAATAATAGGTTTAATGATGGTAAGTGTGATCCTAATGGTAATCTGTGGGTAGGTTCGATGGTTATGAAAAAGAGTAATTATACGGCAGCATTGTATAAGGTGGAAGGAAATGGTAAAACAACCAAAATGTTAGATGGTATTAAAATTTCTAATGGCATCGTTTGGACCTCAGATAAAAAAACCATGTATTATATTGATACGCCAACACATAAAATTATGGCTTATGATTTTGATTCAAAAAACAGCACCATAAGTAATGGGAGAGTTGCAGTAGAGGTAAATACCCAGATAGGTTACCCTGATGGAATGGCTATTGATGAGGAGGGTATGCTTTGGGTTGGTCTTTGGAATGGAAATGCAGTAGGTAGATTTAATCCCAAAACGGGTAAACTTATTCAAAAAATAGAAGTGCCTGCCCATAATGTAACGGCCTGTGCTTTTGGTGGCAAAAATTTAGAGATACTGTATATTACCACGGCAAGTGTAGATATGACTGATGAAGAACAAAAAAAATATCCTTTGGCGGGTTCACTTTTTAGCGTAAAACCAGGGGTAAAAGGGGTGAAGTCTCATTTTTTTAAAAAGCATAAGTAAGTATGGTTATAGTTGTTATGGGAGTGAGTGGAAGCGGTAAAAGTACAGTGGGGCAGTTATTGGCAGAGACCTTACAACTTCCTTTTTTTGATGCAGACGATTTTCATCCAGAAGCGAATACCATCAAAATGGCTCAAGGTATTCCATTGAATGATCAAGATAGATTACCCTGGTTAGAAAATTTAAATCATCACATTAAGTCTTGGGATGTGCAAGAGGGTGCTGTTTTGGCTTGTTCGGCTTTAAAACAAAGTTATAGGGATATTTTAGAGCGCAGTGTCTCAATATATTGGGTGTATTTAGAAGGTAGTTTTACTTTAATAAAAGAAAGGTTAGATCAAAGACATAATCATTTTATGTCGTCTCAATTACTACAATCGCAATTCGATGCCCTAGAAGCACCGAAAAAAGCCTTTAAAATTTCAATAGAAGAGAGTCCAGAACAGGTGGTAAAAAAAATTATTAAAGATTTAAAAAATATGAATAATGCAGAGATAGGCTTAATTGGTTTAGGCGTAATGGGTAAGAGTATTGCTAGAAACTTATTAAGCAGAGGTTGTAAATTAGCAGTATATAATAGAGTAACTGCTGGGGAAGAAAAGGTAGTAACTAATTTTATTAACGATTATAGTAATGATGATTTACATGGGTTTACAAATCTTGAACATTTTGTTAATAGCCTAGAAACACCACGAAAAATTCTTTGTATGATACCTGCCGGATCCCCATTAGATGATTTAATCAAGGCTATAGATCCGTATTTAGAAAAGGGCGATATTTTAATTGATGGTGGTAACTCCTACTTTCAAGATACTCAAAGGCGTATTGATAGCTTAAGCGAAAAAGGAATACAGTATTTAGGTGTTGGTATATCTGGCGGTGAACAAGGGGCGCTCAAAGGCCCTTCAATCATGCCGGGTGGTCAAAAAGAAGCCTATGTTCAGGTTGCCAAATATTTAGAGTCAATAGCGGCAAAAGATGATAACGGACTAGCTTGCTGTACTTATATAGGTCCACAAGGTAGTGGTCATTTTGTTAAAATGATTCATAATGGTATAGAATATGCAGAGATGCAATTATTGGCAGAATGTTATACACTATTAAAGCCTTGGCATGATAATGATGAGATAGCTCAAATTTTTGAAGAATGGAACTCAACCACTTTGTCGAGTTATTTACTAGAGATCACCATTGAAATTTTAAGGAAAAAAGAGGATGGTAGCTATCTTTTAGATCAAATACTAGATAAAGCTGGTAATAAAGGTACAGGATGCTGGTCTAGTAAAATAGCCTTAGACCTAGGGATGCCAACAAGTATTATGACACAAGCTGTTTTTGCTAGATACATCTCTGCTTTTAAGACTAAAAGAAGTCAATTGTCTACATTGATCCAGTGGCCTAAAATTGAAGAGCAGCCTATTGAAGTTCAGGACTTAAAAAAAGCATATCAATTGTCAAGAGTCGTGAATCACCAGCAAGGTTTTGAGCTCATTCAAAATGCTTCTCAAACGTATGATTGGGAATTGAATTTAAGCGAAATTGCCCGAATTTGGACTAACGGATGTATTATAAAATCAACATTAATGGTTCAATGTATTCACGTGCTGAAATCGGATAATAATTTATTTAATAATAAAGACTTGATGGAAGAACTTCAAACTAATGAAACAGCACTTTCTTCAGTATTAATAAAGGCTTTAAAACACAGACTTTTTATACCATGTTTTACAGAAGCCTTGAACTATTGGGTTGGAATGACCACCGAACGTTTATCGGCCAATGTAATTCAAGCCCAGCGAGATTATTTTGGAGCTCACACTTATCAAAAAAATGATGGTACTGATAGGTTTTATCATACAAATTGGTAGATTAGTGATTTAAAATTCTTCAATTCAATCTTAGTTTATCATAACCTATGAGAACTTTTACTTCTAATGATATAAAAAAAGAAATTCAACATTGCTCTAAAGATGATCTTATTAAGTTATGTTTACGATTAGTAAGGTTTAAAAAAGAAAATAAAGAGCTGTTGGGTTATTTGTTGTTCCTGGCGCATGATGAAGAAGCTTACGTTGAGTCAATCAAAGAAGATATCAGCGAAAGCTTTAAGAATGTAAATAAAAAGAGTTACTATTATATGCGCAAAAGTGTTCGTAAAATTCTAACAGATACGAAGAAATTCATTCGATATTCGGGCCGAAAAGAAACAGAAGTAGAGGTGTTGTTGTTTTTTTGTAAAGAACTAAAATTGCTTAAGCCTAGTATGAAAAATCATCTAAGGTTGTATAATATATTCAAAACACAAACCAGTTATATTGATAGAAAAATAAAGTTGTTGCATGAAGATCTGCACTTAGATTATCAATTAGAATTGGATGAATTAATAAGCTAGAAAGGTATTATATTTTGATAGGTCATTCCGTTCTTGAATTTTGACAATAAATTTACCGTTAAAATAGCGCTCAGGTGTTTAGGGAATTGCTAGAGTGAAAATTATTTTAAGGAATTACAAGCAAAGCTTTGTATTTAAAACAATGCTAAGTTTTGATTTAAAAGTAGTAAGTAGATGTATATACCCAATCAATATAAGTGGAGGGATAGAAAAGGAATATTATCGTTTATCCAAAGATTTAATTTCGGATTAATTATTACAATAAGCGGTGATAGATCTTGTGCCACACATTTACCTTTTGTTGTAGAAAAAAGAGAAAACAAGCTTGTTTTAATCTCGCACTTTGCTAAAGCAAATCCACAATGGGAACATATAGAATCAAAAGAAGTGCTCATTGTTTTTAGCGAACCACACAGTTATATTTCACCATCTTTTTATAGTAAAAAACAAAATGTACCAACTTGGAATTATTTATCAATACAAGTAAGAGGAAAAGCTAAAATTATTAAAGAAGAAAAAGCAGTTTTTAAAATTCTAGAAGGGGCTATTCAAAATTTTGAACCATCATATGAAACACAATGGAATACAATTTCTATACATTATAAAAAAAGAATGGTAAAAGGTATTGTTGCCTTTGAAGTAGAGATTGAAGATATACAAGCTAAAGAAAAATTAAGCCAGAATAAAACCCAGGAAGAACGAGAGAGAATAATTAAAGAATTTTCTAGTAGTGCAGACAACCATAAAAAAATACTGGCAGAATTTATGCAAAAAGAAAAAGATTAAAATAATACACGATGTCATTAGACTTTAAAAAAGAAATTGCTTTAGAAAACGAAATGGTTAAGCTAGTGCCGATGAAGTTAGCTGATGTAAAAAACCTTGAAACATTTTCAATTAATGAGCCAGAATTGTGGATCTATTCCTTACAGCCCGCGAATGGGTTAGATAATTTAAATAGCTATATAAATAAGGCATTAAATGATCGTTTACACGATAAGGCATATCCCTTTTTGGTTTATGATAAGCGCACTGATGAAATAGCTGGGAGCACAAGATTTTATGATTATCAGCCTATGCATAACACCATCAATATTGGTTATACTTGGTACGGCAAAGCATTTCAAGGTACTGGATTGAATAAACAGTGTAAGTATTTATTATTACAATATGCTTTCGAAACTTTAGCAGTTGAAAGAGTAGAGTTTAGAGCAGACTATAACAATGCGAGAAGTATCGCGGCCATGAAAAGTTTAGGTTGTACTGTTGAAGGGGTATTAAGAAATAATTGTGCAAGTCCAAATGGTAGAAGGTCTAGCATAGTTTTGAGTATTTTAAAAACGGAATGGGAACGGGAAGTGAAAAAGAATTTACTAAGAAAAATAGATTTTGAAAAAACACTTAAAAATTAGGAACAATGGCTATGTATAAAAAGTGTTTTTTCGCTGTATTATTTTTAATAGTTTGCGTTACAGGTTCTTGTGGGAAAAGAGGGGGAAATAATAAGAATAAAATAAGTAGTTCAATTAAAAAAACTGAAGATAGTATGCAAGTAGAGGAGCCTTATGTTTATGAAGGTGAGCCTTTGAGAGTTGGTGTTATTGGATTGACACATGCTCATGTGCATTGGATATTAGGTAGGGCGGATTACGGAGATATTAAAATTGTGGGTATAGTTGAGCCCAATAGAGATTTGGCTAAGAGGCTATGTGATCAATATAATATTCCTATAAGTTTGGTTTATGACTCTATGGAAGAAATGATAAGTGCCAAAAAACCAGAGGCAGTTACTGCTTTTAATTCTATTTATGAACATTTAGAAGTTGTAGAGTATTGTGCTCCT
>JAUIJW010000074.1 GCA_030431085.1 Bacteroidia bacterium | reverse complement strand
ACGATGTCCTTCCATTCCTAGTTCTAATCTTCTTTCGAATCTAACAGCTTTACGGGCATAGTCTTGGTCTGGGAACGAAGCATAAGGTTCAACATTATAATTGGCAGCGTCTTGAGTTTCGTCATTAACGTCTTTTACAGGAGTCATATTTTTAGCTCTGTTTCTAACTCTATTGACATAGTCAAGAGCTGTGTTTAGATCTCCAGTTTCTACTGCAGCTTCTGCAGCCATTAATAATACATCTGAAAAACGCATGAAATGATAGTTAATACCAGATCTTTGTTCACCCCAGGCACCTGTACCAACATTAGCATCTTCACCAGAGTGATAAACACTTTTCTTAGCTAAATATGGTCCAGAAATATCTGCAAAACTTGCTCTAATCCACTCTTTTCCAGGATGCTCTCCGTAACCATTGTATTGAATACCTCTTCTACCCACCGTATAATCTAAACGAGGATCTAAATCACCTGTGTGTGGCGTAAAGTTTTCATCACTGGATACACCATAATCACTTTTTACATCCGATTGGTTGTAGTTATCTAATAATGGTAACCCACTAGAAGTTTGGTACGCATTTACTAAGTCTTGTGTTGGTTGATAAAAACCACAACACCATCCGTTAGGTCCAGAGAAGTTTAAAGTTGCACCTCTATTACCGTTGTACGATTGACCTTCGTCTGCAATAAATTGAATAGTAAATACAGATTCAACACTGTTTTCGCCAGCCAATCTAAAATTATCAACAAATTCTGGCAATAAAGCATATGGGCCATTAACTACCACATCATTTAATAGTGCGAAAGCTTCAGACCATTCTGATTGGAATAAATGTACTTTCCCTAAGAATGCCTTTGCAGTCCATGATGTTGGTCTTCCAACATCTCCTTGAGAGGTAGGTAAGTTGTTTGCAGCAAAATCAAAATCTGCTTCAATTTGATCCCATATTGGTCCTGGATTAGGCTGATTAAATTCTACATCAGCATAATTTTGCTCAGAAATATACGGAACATTACCCCACATTTTTTGCAATTGAAAGTTGAAGTGACCTCTTAAGAATCTTGCTTCAGCCAATTGTTGAGTAAAATCTCCATCTTGAATCTGACTGATTAAGTCAATCACGGCATTCGCTCTATTTACACCTGCAAATAAAGATCTCCACTGATTAGTGATATATGGATTAGTACTAGACCAATCATAAGTTTCTAATAGGTATAAATCAGCTTGATCACCATCTGTACTCCCTTTATGAGCATCGTCAGACATCACATCAAACCACCAACCATCGGCAGTTTTTTCCCAATCAGAACCACCAGTATTACTCATCCCATCTAAAAGTGAGTAGGCACCGATAAGTTTAAGGTCGACTCCCTGTGCATTTTGCAGCGCTTCATCACTTAGAGAGCCATATGCTGGTGTTTCAGAAAATTCTTCGCTACACGCTAGAACACCAACAAGTATTATAATTAAATAAACAATTTTGTTTTTCATTTTCTTAAAATTTTACGTTTAGACCTAAAGTATAAATCTTAGACATAGGGTAAAGTTGATTGTCTACACCTAAAGTTAAGTTATCATAGTTACCACTACTATCAATTCGTCCTCTAACTTCTGGATCCATTCCAGAATAATCTGTAACGGTAAATAAGTTAGTTCCTTGAGCATAAATTCTAAAAGAATCTAAACCTATTTTGTCTGTTAAACTACTGTCAAAGGTATAACCAATTTGTAAATTCTTCAATCTAAAGAATGATCCGTCTTCTACAAAATATGAATTTGGGTTTGTCTCTGCATTAGTAATCGTTTGACTTAAGGCAGGAATTGACGTGTTTGTATTAGAAGGAGTCCAAGAATTTACTAACCTCGTACTTCTGTTACCATTAAAAAATGTTGGAAAATCTGTATAGATTTTATTGTAGTTGTAGATGTCATTACCTTGAGATCCGATAAAGAAGGCAGATACATCAAAACCTTTAAAACCAACATCTAAGTTAAGACCATAAGTAAAATCTGGATGTGGTGAACCAATATAGGTTCTATCTTCATCATTAATAATGCCATCTCCAGAAATATCTTTGTAGATAAATCTACCACTACCATCTAAACCTTCAACTACTCTACCATAAAAAGATGAAATTGGTCTACCAACTTCTGTTCTTGTAATGGCTCCTCCACGGTAACCGCCATCACCTAAAGCAAAAGCACTAATTAAATCTGTAACTTCATTTTTATAATGAGAAAGGTTAAAATTAATACCATAAGACCAACCAGACTCTGTTGCATCTCTAAAACCAACGTTAAAATCGATACCTGTATTTCTTACAGAACCAAAGTTAACATATGGTGCAGCAGCATCAATAGCTGTTGTACTAATTAAACTATTATCTTGAGTAATAAGATCTTCTGTATCAATAATATAATACTCTGCATCTAAGGTTAATTTACTGTCGAAAAAGCCTAATTCAATACCGAAGTTAGTCGATTCTGATGTTTCCCATTTTATATTTGGGTTACCAAATGCATTGAGTATGGCCCCTGTTGAGATCGCACCACCGTTAATTGCATAATTGGCATACTGCTCATTTAATACAGAAATATTTAATGTTGGGTTAGCAATTGGTAAAGATTGATTACCCATTTGACCATAAGAAGCCTTAAACTTAACTCTATCCATTACAAAATCTGAAGGATAGAAATCTTCCTTACTCATTAACCAACCTGCACTGAATGATGGGAAAATATCGCTTTTATTACTACCTGCAAAACGAGATGATTTATCATTACGTAAGGTAGCAGTTAAGAAATATTTACCTTTATAATCGTAGTTAATAGAACCGAAAATTGAGAATAAAGAATTTTTGTACTCCCAAGTATTTGATACATTTGGTGTACCAGAACCATTACCTAAGTTATAGAAATCAGGGTCTTCAAATAAATATCCTGTTCTTGTAATGATTTTACCTTTTCCACCATCTTGAACAGCTTCAACACCAAGTAGTGCATTAATGCTGTGATCTCCAAATGATTTGTTGTAGTTTAATGTATTACTCCAAACCCACTCATAACTATTTTGATCTTGCTCTGTTAAAGTTTGCGTTGAAACAGGCTCACTATGTTCTGGATCTAATGGGCTAAATGCTCTTCTATCGAAATGAGAAATAGTGGCTCCTAAAGATGTTTTAAAAGTTAAACCATCAATAATTTCTGCCTCTAAATATACATCACCAAAAATTCTATAAGTTCTGTTATAATCGTCTTTACCTCTATATAACTGAGCTAGTGGATTTCTAGCATTACCTAATCCAGCAGAATTTGAATAAGTTCCTGCAAAATTACCATCATTATCATGAGTTGGAATTAATGGATTTGATCTTAAAGAGTTTTGAAATGATTCACTGTTTCCAGAATTCGCATCGGTATAAGCTACATTTAAGTGCTCACCAATTTTAATTTTATCTTTTACTTTAAATTCTGAATTTAATGTTGTACCAATTCTTTCAAAACCAGTATATTTTAGAATACCATCTCTGTTAAGGTAATTTACAGACATAAAATATTGTCCAGTCTCTGTACCATTAGCTAACGATAAAGCAATGTTAGAGGTTGGTGCATTTTGAACAATTTCGTCTGGCCAATTGGTACCATTAGGATTAACCGTAGTATTGGCAGATACACCTAATAGTTGGCTAGGTACAGTAAAGGTACCAGTACCATTAGGATCGTATTGTGGATGAATAAGATCTGCACCATCATTAACCAAACTTTGGTAAATCATGTCTTTGTGTTGTTCTGCACTCATCAAATCAGGTAAATTGGTCGCAGAAGAAAAACCAGTATAAACATCAAGGGTTACACGTGCTTTATCTTGGTTATAACCACCGCTTTTAGTGGTTACAATAATAACCCCATTAGAAGCTCTTGCTCCATAAATGGCGGCAGCACCATCTTTTAACACGTTCATTTGTGCGATGTCTGTAGGGTTAATACTATTTAAGATATTAGCATCTGTAGTTTGTACCCCATCAATAATGTAAAGCGGGTCTGTACTGTTGGTCGTACCAAAACCACGAATAGTAACTTTTGGTGCAGCTCCTGGTGCAGCATTGTTACTTACAGTTACCCCTGTTACTCTACCTTGTAAAGCTTCAGCAGCATTGGTTACGGGTACCTTAGTCGCTTCCTCCATATCAACAGAGGCTACAGAACCTGTGATATCACCTCTTGTTTGCGAGGTATACCCTACAACAACCACCTCATCTAAGGTGTTATCGCTTGCAATTAATGTAATGTTGATTACTGTGTCATCACCTACTGTAATAGATTGTGATGTCATTCCAACAAAACTAAACTCTAGAACTTCTCCAGAGTTTGCTTCAATAGAATAATTTCCGTCAAAATCTGATGTTACTCCTTGCCCAGTTGTTTTATTAACAACAGCAGCACCCGGTAGGGCGCCATTCGCATCAGATACTGTTCCAGTTACGGTCTGTGCATATGTGTAACCACATAATAGAAAGACCCCTAGAAACAGCAATTTTCTTAAAGCATAAGATTTTCTCATAAATTAATGTTTCATGATTAAAAAGTTAATAATAAATTGAATTGTAAGTTAGCGTTACTAAAAGGCAAAAAATAAGCCTTAAATAAGAGTTACAAACTCTAAAATGAAGAATTAGCTTTGGTGTTAATTTTGATTGATTTGGCTAAAGTCTTTCAATTTCTTTGTTTGCATACTTCTTAAAAAGACTGGTTAATTTATATGTAAAATCATATATTTTAATAATTAATATTTCATGTCTTTTAAATAACTGAAGCAAATATTAAATAAATGTTAATAAATGCAATATACTAAATTGTCATTTTTTGGTATTTTTTTTACATTAGCATCAAAATTGACTAAAGAAATGGAGTTAAATGTACACCGTGAAATTACTGCCTTAGCACCAGAAGATTGCTTTGTGGTATATGATAGACCAGTAAAATCCTATGATTTTCCAATACATTTTCATCCAGATTTTGAGCTAAATCTAATTTATAACTGTAAAGGTGTAAAAAGAGTTATTGGCGATCATATTGGGGTAACCAATGAAGTTGAGTTGGTATTAGTAGGCTCAAACTTAGTACATGGCTGGGAAATGCATCAATGTAAAGACAAAAGGATTCATGAAATTTGTTTGCAATTTCAGAGCGATTTATACGATGAGAAGTTTTTATCGAGAAATATGTTCAATCATATTAAGGAAATGTTTGAGAAATCTGTTCACGGTATTTTGTTTTCAAAAGAAACCACTTTAACCATTATACCTATGATGCATGAGTTGGCAAAACTAAATGGCGTAGAGGCCTATCAAAAATTATTGTCAATTATGCATGTATTGGCCAGTAGTAAAAATCAGAAATTATTATCATCAAGTGCCTCCTATGTCCAGGATTTTGACAATAGTTTTAAAATAAAACGAGTTTACGAATTTGTTACCAATAATTATTATCGCAAAATTACATTAGATGAAATTTCTGAACTGGTTAATATGAGTCCAGTAACATTTAATCGGTTTATAAAGAAAAGAGTGGGTAAGACTTTTATTAACTATTTGAATGACACAAGAATTAGCTTTGCAGTAAAAATGCTTCTAGAAACAGAAATGAGCATTGGTGAAATTGCTTTTAATTGTGGGTTTAATAATATCGCTAATTTTAATAGAATCTTTAAAAAATCTAAGAATTGTACACCAAGTCAATATCGTGTCGAGTTTAAAGAAATGGTACAAGTCTCCTCAAACAGTCAAATAAAATAAGTTTAAAAATAGTATATGATTATGATAATTTAATACTAAAATAATAATATGTTTTTAGCTTAAATTTACTTTAATTATGATTTTGGCAAAAATACCAATTAAATATTAGTACATTCTTAATGGTTTTATGTCTTAAAGATTAATTTTGAGTTTTGAGTTACTAAAGGAGGTGAATATTCACCTCCTTTTATTTTTAAAATCTGTCTAATGACTATAAGTCAGATTTATGAACGTGTAAATCCATTTGTGGGAAAGGAATATTTAATCCAGCTTTATTGAAAGCGTTATAAACATTTTCGTTCATATCAAAGTATACGCCCCAATAATCTTCTGCTTTAACCCAAGTTCTAACCGCAAAATTCACAGAGCTATCTGCCAATTCAGAAACCGCAATAAAAGGCTCTGGAGTTTTTAAAATTCGATGATCCTTTTCAATTAATTCTTGTAGTACTTTTTTAGCATCGTTAATGTTATCTCCATAACCAATACCAAATGTCCAATCAACCCTTCTTTGAGGTTCCGTAGAATAATTTACCATAGATCCAGTAGAAAGTCCACCATTTGGAATAATTACTGTTTTGTTATCGGGTTCTGTCAAGATGGTATTAAAGATTTGAATCTCTTTGACCACTCCTTTATGCCCTTGTGCATCAATAAAATCACCAACCTTAAAGGGTTTAAATAAAAGAATGATAACACCGCCAGCAAAATTTTGTAAGGTTCCAGAAAGGGCCATTCCTACAGCAAGACCAGCAGCACCCAAAATGGCAATAAAAGAAGTCATTTCAACCCCTAACATACCAAGAACACTAACCACCAATAATGTTTTTAGCAGTACACTTACGAGGCTCTTTAGAAATGGTTTTAAAGATTCATCTGTCTGCCTTTTATCTAATGTTTTAGAAAATGCATTGGTTATGGCCTTAACAACCATAGAACCGATAATCCAAACTATAATAGCGCCAATTAATTTAGGCCCATAGCTTAGGGTTAACTCAGTAATTTTATCTAAAATTCCTTCGGTATTAATTTCCATAGTTTAATTTGTTTGATTTAATGTTAATATTTGGTTTTATAATTATTCAATGTAGTTATTTACAATAATTTTGGATATTAAAATATTGGAGTAGCGCAAAGATATTAATTTGATTAGGATTTTTACCCTTATATTAATTATTCACTTAAAATGAAATAATTCAAAAAGTAATGCCATAAATTTGCAGGCTATATATATTGTAAAGTGAATTTAAAGCAATACACCTCGGAGTTTAAATACAATCTAAAACTGGCTGTTCCGGTTATGTTAGGGCATCTTGGGCATATTATAGTTGGTCTGGCTGATAATATTATGGTGGGTAGGTTAGGCGCTGCTCCTTTAGCAGCGGTTTCTCTAGGAAATAGTTTTGTATTTATAGCATTTTCTTTAGGAATTGGCTTTTCTATCGCTATAACCCCACTTATTGCAGAATCTGATGGGGCACAAGATGTTGATAAAGGAAGAGATATATTTCAGCATGGTTTGGTGCTTTGTACGATTTTAGGGATTTCTATGTTTTTAATTTTAGTACTGGCCATGCCTATAATGCATTATATGAATCAACCTCCCGAAGTGGTTGAGCTAGCCATACCTTATCTAGAAATTGTTGCTTTTTCAATGATTCCCTTAATGATTTTTCAGGCCTATAAGCAGTTTACAGATGGTTTATCACAAACAAAATATGGTATGTATGCCACGCTTATTGCCAATGTTGTAAATATTGCACTTAATTTTTTATTGATTTATGGTATATGGATTTTCCCAAGGTTGGAGTTAAAGGGGGCAGCCATCGGGACTTTGTTTTCAAGATTTGCAATGCTCGTATTTATCATATGGATATTAAAGTCTAAAAAGAAATTCGAGCCATACGTACAAAAGTTAAGATGGTCTAACCTTAAGAAAACCATATTTAGAAAAATTATTAACCTTGGCTTTCCAACAGCAATGCAAATGCTTTTTGAAGTTGGTGTTTTTACAGCCGCCATTTGGTTGGCAGGTACATTGGGCACCATAGATCAAGCGGCTAATCAAATTGCTTTAAACCTATCGTCAATGACATTTATGATTGCCGTTGGTTTAGGGGTAACCGCCACCATTAGGGTAGGCAATCAAAAAGGTTTAAAAAATTATAAAGAATTACGCAGAATTAGCTTTTCTATATTTTTACAAGTTTTTATTATAGAATTTTTCTTTGCAATTGGTTTCTTTCTTTTGAAAGATATATTGCCTTATGCCTATATAGACAATATAGAGGTAATTATTACAGCCGCTTCGTTATTGCTTATTGCGGGTTTATTTCAATTATCTGATGGTTTTCAAGTGGTAGTTTTAGGTGCTTTACGAGGTATGCAAGATGTTAAAATTCCAACTTTACTTACTTTTGTAGCATACTGGATTGTAGGTTTTCCACTGTCTTTTGTTTTAGGAACTATGACAAGTCTAGGATCTAAAGGCATTTGGATAGGTTTACTGGGTGGCTTAACAACCTCAGCCGTATTATTGTTCATCAGATTTAATTATCTTTCAAAAAAATTAATTCAGCCAAATTAATGGGTATTGTTGCACAACAATCATTTAAAAACACTTTAATTATTCTTTTAGGATTTGCCATTGGTGGTATTAATGTATTGTTTCTGTATACCCATTTTTTAGAAGCTACTTATTTTGGATTGGTTACGTTTTTGTTGTCATCAGCCAATATTATTATGCCGCTTATGGTGTTGGGTATGCAACATACCATTATTAAATTTTTCTCATCGTATCAAGATCAAACTGATAAAGATAATTTTTTAATCAGTTCAATACTGCTTCCAATATTCGTGATTGTGCCCTTAGCGGTTATAGGTGTATGGTTTTATCAAGCCATATCAGGCTACCTGTCTAAAGAAAATATTATCATAAAAGACTATACTTATTTAATTTTTATCATTGCCATTTGCATGGGATACTTTGAGATTTTTTATGCTTGGAGTAAAGTGCAGCTTAAATCTGTGTTTGGTAATTTTATTAAAGAAGTTTTTGTAAGATTATGTGTTACATTGTTGTTGTTGGCCGTTCATTTTAAGTTGATAAGCAGCCATGACTTTGTTTTGGCTTTGGCTATGGTATATGCCATACGGGTTCTAATTATTAAACTTTATGCCTTTTATCTGTATACGCCATCATTTAAAAATTTTAGTTGGCCTAAAAATTTAAAAGAGATTAAATCTTATTCTTTCTATATTATTTTGGCGGGTTCGGCTGGAGGAATTTTATTAGAAATTGATAAATTCATGATTCCACAACTAGAGTTAATAGCACAGGTAGCCTATTATTCTGTGGGTGTGTATATCGCTTCTGTTATTGCGATTCCGTCAAGGGCCATGCAGCAAATTATTAATCCTATCACCGCAAAAGCATTAAATGCAAATGAATTTAAAGAGGTTGAAGAACTTTACAAGAAAAGTTCAGAAATTCTATTAATTGTTGGTGGTTTACTGTTTTTATTAATTAACTTAAACATTAAAGAAGTATACACCATTATTGATAAACCAGAATATTTGGTTGGTGTACCCATTGTATTGATTATTTCTTTATCAGAATTATTTAAGCTTTCCTTAGGAACCAATGGAGCCATTTTAACCAATTCTAAACATTATCGAATGTTTTTCTATTTCTCTGTAGCCATGGCTTTAAGTGTTATTTTGCTGAATAGGATATTAATAGATTATTTGGGGATTAATGGAGCAGCACTAGCCACTTTAATTGTAGTTTTGATTTTTGGATTAGTTAAAGTAATGTATATAAAAAAGAAACTCAATATGCAACCTTATGGTGCTCAAACACTAAAAATAGGCGCATTAATAATTTTAATGTATGCTGTTTTTATATTCATTAACTTTCCATTTCATCCTTTGATTAATATCGCCATAAAAAGCACAATAATTTCGCTACTTTTCTTAATAGTTATCTATAAACTGAAGGTTTCTAGAGAATTAAATACTTGGGTACAACACACTTTGTTTAAGTATTTTCAATAGATAATCTTTAATTAAGCTTAAGTTAACAATTTAATAATATAAATAGATTAACAATTATGGTTTAATTTGCCGCGTTAAATTTCATTTGAAAATGAGGGGGTTAAAAACTGTAAATTTATTGATTATTAGTTTGTTATGTTTTGAGATGATTGCTCAAACTACCAATGTAGATAATATAACCAATACTAATGATGCTAGAGCAAAACAAGATTCTCTTAACTTTATAGAATCGTTTAAAGAATCATTAACATTAGGTGGAAGAATAATGTATGATTATAATCAAATCAATCATTATGATCCGGATAGATCTTTTACGGGCAGTGAATTTAGAAGAGCGAGGTTCGAG
>JAUIJW010000073.1 GCA_030431085.1 Bacteroidia bacterium | reverse complement strand
AATTAGACAAAACCACATTAAAGATAAGCGAAATTCCCTATGGATCTACTACTTCTAGTTTAATTGACTCTATCATTAAGGCGAATGAAAAAGGTAAAATCAAAATAAAAAAAATAGAAGATAATACCGCCAAAGATGTTGAAATACTAATACACTTATATTCTGGCACATCACCAGATAAAACTATTGATGCTCTATATGCATTTACCAATTGCGAAATGTCAATTTCTCCATTGTGCTGTATTATCAAAAACAATAAGCCTGTTTTTATAGGTGTATCTGAAGCCTTAAAGTACTCAACAGACCATACTGTCGAGCTACTAAAGCAAGAACTTGAAATTCAGCTAGACGAACTCGAAGAACAATGGCATTTTTCATCGTTAGAAAGAATCTTTATTGAAAATAGAATTTATAGAGATATTGAGGAGGAAGAAACTTGGGAAGGTGTCATTCGTGCCATCGATCAAGGTTTAAAACCACACATCGGTCATTTAAAAAGAGCTGTTACAGAAGAAGATATTGTTAAGTTAACAGAAATTAGGATTAAAAAGATTTCAAAGTTTGATATAGACAAAGCCAAACAATTTATTGAAAGTCTTGAAGATAAGATTAAAGCAGTTAAACACAACTTAGCTCATATTATTGATTTCTCTATAGATTATTTTACCGCACTAAAGGAAAAATATGGTAAAAACAAAGAGAGAAAAACAGAAATTAGAATTTTTGAAGATATTGTAGCGACTAAAGTCGTAATGAGAAACTCTAAATTGTATGTAAACAGAAAAGAAGGTTTTATAGGTCTATCATTGAAAAAAGATGAATACGTTAGTGATTGCGCCGATATTGATGACATTATCGTCTTTAAAGAAGATGGCTCTATGATTGTAACTAGGGTTGATGCCAAAACTTTTGTTGGTAAGAACATCATTCATGTAGCTGTATTCAAGAAAAAAGACAAAAGAACGGTCTACAACATGATTTATAGAGATGGCAAACAAGGTGCCACTTATATGAAGCGCTTCTCTGTTACCTCAATCACTCGTGATAAAGATTATGATCTTACTGCAGGAAATAAAAACTCTAAAGTTCTTTATTTCTCGGCTAACCCTAATGGGGAAGCAGAAGTAGTTACTATTTTCTTAAGAGCAGTTGGTAGTATAAAAAAATTAAAGTGGGACATTGATTTTGCAGACCTAGCAATTAAAGGCCGCTCTAGTAAGGGCAATCTGGTAACCAAATACACGGTTAAAAAAATTGAACTCAAAGAAAAAGGAGTTTCTACTTTAAAGCCGAGAAAAATATGGTTTGATGACACTGTAGAAAGATTAAATGTTGACGGTAGAGGTGAACTCTTGGGTGAATTTACAGCAGAAGATCGCTTGTTAATTGCTACCCAAAGTGGAATGATTAAAACGATTGAGCCTAATTTAAACACCCATTTTGACAAAGATATGATTGTGCTTGAAAAGTGGATTCCTAATAAGCCTATTTCTGCCATATATTTTGATGGTGACAAACAAAAATACTTTGTTAAGAGATTTTTAATAGAAAATCCTAATAAAGAGGAACAATTTATAAGTAATCATCCTAATTCTCAGTTAGAAATTATAGCTACCGATTACCGCCCAAAAGCGGAAATTATATTTTCTAAAAGAAGTTTAGAAAATACAAACATTAATTTTGAAGAATTTATTGCCATCAAAGGTATTAAGGCTCTTGGAAATCAATTAACCGCTGATAAAATTAGACAGGTGAATCTATTAGATCCCCTACCTTATGAACCACCAAAAGTTGAAGATGTTGAGGTAGTTGATGATGAAATTGTTAGCAATGACGACGACGATCAACCTACACTATTTTAAACTCTACTCGTTTTGCAGACTTTCTTTATAGGTTTGCAGTTGAGCTTTAGTTTCGGCATCTAACTCGGGCTCTTTAATATCAGTGTATTGCTCTAATACACTTAAAATTGCGTCTGCCACCAATAATCTACAAGTATCTTTATCGTCTGCCGGAATTGCATACCAAGGCGCCTCTACTGTAGAGGTTCTATTAAGTAAATCTTCATAGCAAAACATATATTGATCCCATAATCTCCTTTCTTTTAAATCTCCTACAGAAAATTTCCAATTTTTATCTTGTAAATTAATACGCCTGAGTAGTCTATTTTTTTGCTCCGCTTTAGATAGGTTAAGAAAAAATTTCAACACGATAGTACCATTGTTAACCAAATGATGTTCAAATTGATTGATAGACTTCATTCGCTCATGGTAAAAATCATCATCTATTTGATCTAAACTTTTAATTTTTGGTATATTCTCACCTAAAATATATTGCGGATGAACCCGAGTAACTAATACGTTTTCATAATGTGTTCGATTAAAAACCGCAAATTTTCCCCTTTCTGGTAATGCCAAATAATGCCTCCATAAAAAATCGTGTTTTAACTCTAAATCTGATGGCTGCTTAAAACTGTGTACATTGATCCCCTGCGTGTTAAAACTTTTAAATACTTGCCTTATTAAACTATCTTTCCCTGCTGTATCCATACCTTGTAAACAAATCAATACACTGTATTGGCCGTGAGCATACATAGTTTCTTGAATCTTAGCCAGCTTCTTTCTAACCTTTTTAAGTTTATCTTTTGCCTGTTGATCTACCACTTTAGTAGGTAAATCTTTTAGTTTTACGGGATGAGTAATTTTCAAAGGTTCCATATTTAAATTATTTACTTACAAACATTGTTACATCATTTTCACTTATTACCTTCCCACCTAGAATAAGGAGTCTTTCAACTACATTTCTCAATTCTCTAATATTTCCTGTCCAATTATACGATTGTAATTTTTGCATGGCCTCTAAACTAAATCGTCTTTGTGTAGATCCATGCTCTTTAGCTATAGCATCTGCAAAATAATTTACCAATAGAGGTATATCTTCTTTTCTCTCATTCAATGATGGTACTTTAATAAGTATTACCGCAAGTCTATGATAGAGATCTTCTCTAAATCTACCAGATTCAATTTCTTCCTTTAAATTTTTATTGGTAGCAGCCACTACCCTCACATTCACGACAATATCTTTATCACTACCTACTCTACTTACTCTATTTTCTTGTAGCGCTCTTAGTACTTTTGCTTGCGCGGATAAACTCATATCACCTATTTCGTCTAAAAAAATAGTCCCCCCATTGGCTGCTTCAAATTTACCTGCTCTGTCTTTATTAGCGCCCGTAAACGATCCTTTAATATGCCCAAACAATTCGCTCTCAATGAGCTCTGAAGGAATTGCTGCACAATTCACTTCAACCATAGGGCCATTTGACCGATTACTTTTTTGATGAATCCAATGGGCAACCAGCTCTTTTCCCGTGCCATTCTCCCCAGTAATCAAAACCCTTGCTTCTGTTGGAGCCACTTTTTCAATCATGTCTTTGATCTGAATAATTGACTCACTTTCACCAATCATTTCGTAGTTTTTAGCGACTTTCTTTTTTAATCGCTTATTTTCTACAACAAGTTTTTTACGATCTAATGCATTCCTAATAGCATTGAGTAACCTGTTTAAGTCTGGTGGTTTAGATATGTAATCAAAAGCACCAATACGCATAGATTCCACAGCAGTTTCAAGGTCGCCATGACCAGAAATCATAATAAATGGAATATCTGGCTTAATAGATAGCGTTTTGGTTAGCACCTCTACACCGTCCATTTTAGGCATTTTAATATCGCACAATACCAAATCGTAGTCATTTTTTTCTAGCATCTGCCATCCTATTTCGCCATCTTCAGCTTCTTCAATTTCATAGCTACTATTTTCTTCTTGAATGATTTTTAATAAAACCCTTCTAATGGCAGATTCATCTTCAATTATTAATATTCTAGACATTGAGTATCAGTTTAAATTAAATGTGTTAAAACATTATTTATCAATATTTTATCCACTTATATATTTCTTTGTAACTAGCTTTTTTTCCATACATTAAAATACCAATGCGATAGATCTTGGCTGCAAGCCACACTGCTCCTAAAAAAGTAACAATTAACAGACTTAATGATAAGGCCAATTGCCAAAATGGTACACCAAACGGAATTCTCATTAACATCACTATGGGTGAGGTTAATGGAATTAATGAAAATACGGTAGAAACCATACCGTGCGGATCATTAATTACTGTAGCAAATCCAACATAAACTCCAATCATTAATGGCATTAACACTGGAAACATAAACTGCTGTGTATCTGTTTCGTTATCTACTGCAGCACCAATTGCCGCATAAATCGAACTGTAAAGTAAATATCCGCATAGAAAATATAAAATAAACGAAAAGAACATCGAAATTAATGGCAAGCTCAATAATTCTGTAATCAAGTTTTGTGTTTCACTTAAAGCTTGAACATCTACCTGTTGCATAGCCATTGTACTGGTACTCATTGTATTGGTTGAAGCTATATCTACATCAAAAAAAGTGGCACTTCCTAATAATATAACGGCAAGTAGAATACCCCAAATAATAAACTGCAATAAGCCAGCAGAGGCCGTACCAATTATTTTACCCAACATCAATTGAAATGGTTTAACCGATGAAATAATGACTTCAATAATTCTACTTGTTTTTTCTTCTATGACACTACGCATTACACTAGCACCATAAATAATGATAAACATCATCACTAGATAACCAGCGCCAATACCCATAGCCATTTTAACTCCATTAATAAACTTAGAAGATTTTACACCACTAAAATTTTCTAAACCAATATCAACCTTAACCTTAGATTGATCTAATTTATCTAGATCGATATTCATCTTTTTCACCTTAAGTCGATGTAATTTTGATTCTAACACAGACTCTAGCTCCTCTATAGTAACCATACCTGGGGCTTCTTTTGAGAAAAACTGAATATGTTCTGCTACCCACTCAACGCTATCGCTTTTAGGAATATACAACAACCCTTCATGGCCAGATTCTGTAACAATTGTTTTGGCTTTATCTAGACCTATATCACTTAAATCTTCAAAATCAAATAAACTATTATCTGGAAAATCTTTTTCTGTAAACAGTTCTGATTCATTAACATAAGCTACTGTACTCTTTTTCTCTAAACTAGACTTCGTTAAAAAGCCAACTAAAGCCATCATACCTACCATCAACAGTGGGCTCACGAAAGTCATCACTATAAAAGACCTGTTTTTAACTTTTGCTAAAAACTCCCTTCTTATAATTAACATCAACTTATTCATACTTCAACAGTTGTTTTTAAATTGTTTTTTACTGCCGCTATAAAAATATCATTCGCCGATGGAATCACTTCTATAAAATGATTAATAATCGCCTTCTTACTTAAGTATTGAATTAAATCTCTAGAATTTTCATCAGGTTTTAATTGAATATTAAGTTTTAAATCATCTTCTAAGGATTTAAATGATGCAGGGAAAACTTTAAATTTTTCTTTAAGGTCCGTAAGCAGAATGTCTTTATCTGTGGTATGCAAACCCACTTCAAAAGTATTTGTTTTATATTGCTTTTTAATGGCTGAAAGCTTACCATCAAGCACTTTATTAGATTGATGAATCAAGGCAATATTTTCGCATAATTCTTCAACAGACTCCATTCTATGCGTTGAAAAAATAATTGAAGTACCTTGATTTTTTAGTTCGAGAATTTCATCCTTAATTAAATTAGCATTAATGGGATCAAAACCACTAAAGGGTTCATCAAAAATTAAAAGCTTTGGCTGGTGCAACACAGTAATAATAAACTGCACCTTTTGTGCCATACCTTTAGATAGTTCTTCAACCTTTTTATTCCACCAATCACTTATTTCGAATTTTTCGAACCAATGCGTTAATCGTTTATTGGCCTCTTGCTTTGACAAGCCCTTTAACTGCGCTAGATAAAGCGCTTGTTCACTCACCTTCATCCTTTTGTAAAGCCCCCTCTCTTCTGGCAAATAACCAATGTAATGCACATCATTGGGGTGCAATTTTTTCCCATCAAAATACACCGCGCCTTGATCTGGCATCGTTATTTGATTGATAATTCGAATGAGAGTAGTTTTGCCTGCGCCATTAGGCCCCAGTAGCCCAAAAATACTTTGACGGGGCACATTAATTGATACATTGTTAAGCGCCCTATAATCACCATACTGCTTTACAACATTATCGCACGTTAATATGTTATCCATATTTAAATTTTATAAAAATCAAATATAGCAATGCTTGTTGATGATAAATAGATAATTTTAAGAAAGTTTTTCGTAGTACTTTTTTTGTATTTCTTTAACCATATCCAAAGACATTTTTTGCTTCATAACCCTAAGCATATCTGTAATACCTTCATTCTCATAAAAAATACCTTTGGCAATATCATAATTGGTTACCGAAACATTATTTTTTATATCAAAAGTCATATCTCTAAACTCTTCCCAAGTTAAATACTTATTAATAACAATATAGTACCTATTCTCATTATGAGGCGATTGATATATCCCATCACCTATATCAATCAACTCAAAAAATTTATTAATTCTGATGAGCGCATCTGTTTTTTCTGAAATTCGTTCAGCCCTAGCAAAATTGAATCCATGTGCTTTGTACAATCGTTGAACATCCTCAATATCAGAGTATTTTTCAATATCCTTCACTCTTATTCCGCTAAATTTCCTTGATCCAATTTTTACTTCACATTTTGCGCCATCAATATTTAAACCGTGTTCTTGATTAATTTTTTTTGTTGCCCGAAGTATTCTTTCAAACGATGCCGGTTCTTTAGTAACAAAAACAATAGAGTTTGGCACGTTTTTCTCAGAAAAACTATTATAATACTCTGCTAAAGGGTCTGGAATATGAATTACAAACGTATTCGGTATCTTGTTTCTATCTATCGGACTTACATCTTCCTGAATGGTTATTTTTCCAATTATTTCGCGGTGTTTCATAAATGTGTTCTAGTTTAGTGAGTGTGATTACTTTCCTAAAAATACAAATATCTTGTGTTAAATGATAATTTTTTTTTAATTTTACTATGCATGCATAGTATTTTTATATATATTTGACACAATGGAAAAAGAAAAGACAATAGATCATGCCTTAAGAGCAACTTGGCAAGCAGTGGCTAAAATTTATAACGAGCAAGCCGCTAAGCATGAAAGTACCATGGCTATGGCAATGGTGTTACTCTATATTGATTATGATAATGGATCTCCTTCCACTTCATTAGGCCCAAGTATGGGTATGGAAGCTACGAGTTTATCACGCATACTAAAAACTATGGAGGAAAAAGGGTTGATTTATAGAGAGAGAAATCCTGAAGATGGCAGAAGTGTGTTTATAAAACTTACCGATTTGGGTAAAGAAAAAAGAGAAATTTCTAAACATACAGTTTACCAATTCAACCAAGCTGTAAGAGAACAAATTGAACCCATAAAAATTGAGCACTTTTTTGAAGTGACTGATGTTATTAATCATCTAATCAATCAAAAAACAATTTTTAATCTAGATAAATAAAGAAAAAATAACCCAATAATGAAAAATAGACCTATTAATAAAGTGGCCGTCATTGGTTCTGGTATCATGGGATCTGGAATAGCGTGTCATTTCGCAAACATTGGCGTGGAAGTACTACTTTTAGATATTATTCCAAGAGATTTAACAGATCAGGAAAAGTCTAAAAACTTAACATTAGACGATGCCATTGTTCGTAACCGAATTGTAAATAATAGTTTACAAGCGGCTTTAAAATCTAAACCCTCTCCTATTTACCACAAAAAGTTTAGTTCAAGAATTACAACTGGTAATTTAGAAGACGACTTAGCTAAAATTAAAGATGTAGATTGGATTATGGAGGTTGTTGTGGAAAGATTAGACATTAAACAACAGGTATTTGAAAAAATTGAAAAATTTCGTAAACCCGGTACCATAATAACCTCCAATACATCTGGTATTCCAATACAGTATATGAATAAAGGCAGAAGTGAAGATTTTCAGCAACATTTCGCCGTGACCCACTTTTTTAACCCTCCAAGGTATTTGAAATTATTTGAAGTTGTGCCTGGACCAAACTGTAAATCAGAAATTACAGATTTTTTAATGATGTACGGTGAAAAATTCTTAGGCAAAACCTCTGTATTAGCCAAAGATACGCCTGCATTTATTGGTAATAGAATTGGCATTTTTGGTATACAGAGCTTATTTCACCAAGTAAAAGAATTAGGACTTACCGTTGAAGAAGTTGATAAATTAACTGGGCCTGTTATTGGTAGACCAAAATCTGCAACCTTTAGAACGGTAGATGTGGTTGGCTTAGATACACTCGTTCATGTCGCTAATGGTTTATATGAAAATTGCCCTAATGACGAAGCACATGAGTTGTTTAAACTACCTGATTTCATCAACACTATGATGAAAAATAAATGGCTTGGCAGCAAAACTAAACAAGGATTCTACAAAAAGATAAAAAATAAAGAGGGTAAAAGCGAGATTTTAACTTTAGATCTTGATTCTATGGAATATCGCCCTAAAAAATCAGCAAAATTTGCCACTTTAGAACTCACAAAAACCATAGATAAGCCTATTGATAGGTTTAAAATTTTAATCAGTGGCAAAGACAAAGCAGCAGAATTTTATAGAAAAAATTTCGCAGCTATGTTTGCTTATGTACAGCATAGAATACCAGAAATTTCAGACGAGCTATATAAAATAGATGATGCCATGAAAGCAGGTTTTGGCTGGGAAAATGGCCCTTTCGAAATTTGGGATGCCATTGGCGTTGAAAAAGGCATAGAACTCATGGAACAAGAAGGTAAAGCTCCTGTTAAATGGCTAACAGAAATGCTTAATCAAGGAAATACTAGTTTCTATAGTGTTAAAAATGGGGCTACTTATTATTATGATTTAGCTTCCAAACAACAAACCAAGAAACCAGGTCAAGACGCTTTTATAATTTTAGATAATATTAGACAATCTAACGAAGTTTGGAAAAATTCTGGAGCTGTGATTGAAGATTTGGGTGATGGTATTATCAATTTAGAATTTCAATCTAAAATGAACACCATTGGTGGTGATGTTCTACAAGCATTAAATAAAGCTATCGATATTGCTGAAAAAGATTTTCAGGGATTAGTTGTGGGTAATCAAGGGGCTAATTTCTCTGTAGGTGCGAATATTGGTATGATTTTTATGATGGCAGTAGAGCAAGAATACGATGAATTGAACATGGCTATTAAAATGTTTCAAGATACCATAATGCGTATGCGATATTCTTCTATCCCAACCATTTCAGCACCTCACGGTATGTCATTTGGTGGTGCTTGTGAGCTTTCTCTTCATGCAGATAAAGTCGTAGCCGCTGCAGAATCTTATATAGGATTAGTCGAATTTGGTGTTGGTGTAATACCCGGTGGCGCAGGGTCTAAAGAAATGACCCTAAGAGCTTCTGATTTATTTCACAAAAATGATGTAGAACTTAATATTTTACAAGAACACTTTTTAACCATTGCCATGGCTAAAGTTTCAACTTCGGCTTATGAAGCTTTCGATACTAATATTCTACAGAAAGGTAAAGACGTTGTAGTGGTAAATAAAGACCGTCAAATAGCAGAAGCGAAAAAACACGCTCTTTTATTGGCAGAAGCTGGCTATACAAAACCAATTAAACGTAATGATGTTAAAGTATTGGGTAAACAAGCCTTAGGAATGTTTTATGTAGGAACAGATTCTATGTTGGCTGGTAAATATATTTCAGAACACGACAAGAAAATTGCCAATAAACTGGCATACGTCATGGCAGGTGGTGATTTATCAGAATCTTCACTGGTTTCAGAACAATACTTATTAGACCTTGAGCGTGAAGCCTTCTTATCGCTTTGCACAGAAAGAAAAACATTAGAACGCATTCAACATATGCTTAAAACAGGTAAGCCACTTAGAAACTAGTTTAAAACAGAAAAACATGAAAACAGCATACATAATAAAAGGCTATAGAACAGCTGTAGGTAAAGCCCCGAGAGGTTTATTCAGATTTAAAAGACCTGATGAGCTTGCCGCAGAAACCATAGAATATCTATTAAAAGATATTCCTCAATTAGATAAAAAAAGAATAGACGATGTTATAGTTGGTAATGCCATGCCTGAAGCAGAACAAGGCTTAAACATAGGACGATTAATTTCTTTAATGGGATTAAAAATTGAAGATGTTCCTGGTGTTACTGTGAATAGATATTGTGCTTCTGGTTTAGAAACCATTGGTATTGCCACGGCCAAAATTCAATCTGGAATGGCAGATT
>JAUIJW010000072.1 GCA_030431085.1 Bacteroidia bacterium | reverse complement strand
TTGCTTTGTTAAAATTAAATAGCTCTTTACAAAAATAAAATACCTAAATACCATGATTTTTAAAACTAACTGTTTTCGCTAGTTTTTTTATGTTGCATCCATTTATCACCAACTTATATTACTTGTGCTTTCCTACCTCCCAACCATTTTTATTTAAATACTGTTCACCAGATAAAATAGCATCTTTTTCTAGAGTAGTGCCCATCGAGTCGTTCCAACGATTTAAATACCCAAATAAAGATATAACCCCCAACATTTCAACAATTTCACCGTCATCCCAGTATTGATGTAAATTCTTTTGAATGTCTTGATCTACATGATTAGGAATAGAAGACGCGGCCACCGAAAAATCAAGTGCTGCGCGCTCTGCATCATTAAAAGCAGGATGTGTTTTATACTCCCAAACATGATTAAGCTGTTCTTTTTCGGCTCCATAACGCTCGGCAGCTCTAATGGCATGGGCTTCACAGTATCTACAACCTGTAACACTACTACTTATATAGGCAATTAATCTCTTTAAAGCAGAGGTAACTCTACCATGATTGGCCATCACCGCCATATTCAAATTGATAAACGCTCTTGCAATTTCTGGGCGAATCTGCATGGTTAACACACTGTTTGGGCAAAACCCTAAGGTTTCATTAAAAAATTTGGCTAATTCTTTCACATCAGGGTTAGTCTCTGGCGACATCGGTTTAACTAATGGCATCTGGTTTAATTATTAGAATTCAACTATTATTTATTATACATTTGTTTTTCAAATATATTACGTATTTATGGAACTGATCTTAAGACCGTATAAATTATTATTAAAAGACACTTTTACCATCTCAAGGCAATCATTCAGCCATAAAAAAACTTTGATTGTAGAATTAAAGGAGGGTGATGTTTCTGGGTACGGAGAAGCTTCAGAAAACCCATATTATCATAAGAGTCAAGAACAAATTATAGATGACCTCAACGCGGTAAAATCACGAATAAAAGCTTTTAGTGGACTTAAGCCAGAAGATTTTTGGCATAAAATGTATCCTTATTTAAAGAGCAATATGTTTGCACTCTGTGCCTTAGATATAGCTTATCACGATTTTTACACCAAAAAAAGAAATCTAAAACTGTATGAATTCTGGGGTTTTGATATTGATAAAAACCCTATTACCAACTATACCATTGGTATTGATACCATCGATAATATGGTAACCAAATTAAAAGCAAAAAATTGGCCTTTATATAAAATAAAATTAGGTACAGAAAATGATATTGATATTATCAAAACACTAAGACAATACACCAAAGCTACCTTTAGAATAGATGCCAATTGCGCATGGACTGCGGATGAAACAATAAAAAATGCCGAAATTTTAAAGTCTTTAAATGTAGAGTTTATTGAACAACCATTACCTGCAGAAGATTTACTTGGTGCTAAAGAAGTATATCAACACAGTGTCTTGCCAATTATTGCTGATGAAAGCTGCCAAATAGAACAAGATGTTGAGGCATGTTACAACAGTTTTCATGGCATCAATATAAAACTGGTTAAATGTGGCGGCTTAACCCCAGCCAGAAGGATGATTGCTAAAGCCAAAACCTTAAGTCTAAAAACCATGGTGGGATGTATGACAGAATCTTCTGTAGGCATCTCTGCCATAGCCCATTTACTGCCACAATTAGATTATGTTGACATGGATGGGTCTTTATTGCTTAAAAATGACATCGCCACTGGAGTTAACATTGTTGATGGCACAATTGAATATTCTAACATTCCAGGAATTGGCGTAACTTTAAACCCTTAAAAATAAGAAATCTATGACAAATGAAATTCAAATTCAATGGAAAGGTAATATGGCTTTTAATGCCGATAGTATGGGAGGTAGTTTTAAAATCGATGCCGGTACAGAATCTGGTGGTGAAGGTAATGGCCTTCGACCAAAAGCTTTAATGTTAACTTCTTTAGCCGGTTGTTCTGGTTTAGATATTGTTTCTTTACTAAAAAAAATGCGTGCAGAAGTCGATCATTTAGAGATCAATGTAACTGGAGAACTCACAGAGGAGCATCCCAAATATTACGATAAAGTACATATGGAATATGTGTTTTATGGCTCTTCTTTCAAAAAAGATAAAATTAAGAAAGCCATACAACTTTCTGTAGACCAATATTGCGGTGTTATGGCTATGTTTAAAAAGTTTGCAGATGTTTCTATCTCAGAAAAATATATAGAACAGTAAGGGTAAACCCTTACTGTTTTTTCTTAATTATTATTATTGTTCATAACCGTAACCACTAAAGTAGCTACCGAAATTAAGATACCCACTACAGAAATTACTACCCCAGTGGCTGCGCCAATAGAAGAACCTCTTGCTCTAGTTTTATTAGGTTCTACATACACCACATCGTTTTGAGACAAATAATATACGGGTGACTTAAATAAGTCATCAGATTTTAGATTAACTCTGGTGTAGGTTTTTTTACCATCATAATCCTGTATAACCAATACGTTTTCTCTTTCTCCATAAATGGTTAAGTCTCCTGCCATTCCAATCGCCTCTATCAAAGTAATTCTTTCATTAGTTGCAGTATAAGTACCTGGTCTATTAACTTCACCTAATACTGTAATTTTATAATTGACTGTTCTAATATTAACAATAGGGTCTTTGATATAATCTTTTAATTTATCTTTTAAAAGTTGAGTCGCTTGCGCCCTATTTAAACCCGCCAATTTAACTTTACCAATAACAGGCATTTCAACCATACCTTCATGATCTATAATATAAGTTTGAATTCGTTCTCTACCCATAGCATAACGAATATCATCCATGTAACTTACTGCCATCTGATTAAATGGTTTAGCCGCTTCGGCATCAATGGCATTAACCACAATAACCAATTCGTCATCTATATGGTAAGTTGGAGAATAACTATCTAATCCCACTGAATTATCTGAGCTATTGATTCCGTTAAAATAGACTACGTCGTCTTTAGTAGCACAAGAAAATAATAGGAATACAACAAGAACAGTAGTAATATATTTAATCATAACATTTAAGGTTTAGTGTAAACGAATATAGCTATTTTATAACTATCAGTCAAACAATGATGTAATTTGCCCTATTTTTTACCTATTTGATAATACTCAAATCCTTTCTCTTCAAGGTTTAAATTACTGTATTGATTTCTACCATCAAAAATTACTGGGGTCTTCATTTGTGTTTTTAACTCTTCGAAATCTGGTGATCGAAATTCTTTCCACTCTGTTAACAGAATCATTGCATCAGCTTCTTGCAATGTTTGGTATTTAGAATCGTAGTATTGTACATCATTATCTTTTAAATAAAAGCTTTGTGCTTCGTGCATTGCCTTTGGGTCATAGGCTTTAACCTTTGCTCCTCTCTGTATTAAATCTTTAATAATGTATATGGCTGGTGCTTCACGCATATCATCTGTTTCTGGTTTAAAAGCAAGGCCCCAGATGGCAAATGTTGTACCTTTTAAATCCGCTCCAAATCGTTGCACTACTTTATTAGCAATAACCATTTTCTGCCTATCATTTACCTTTTCAACAGATTGGATTAAATCGGCATGATAACCTTTGTCTTCTGCAATTTTTTGCAAGGCCTTAACATCTTTTGGAAAACATGATCCACCATAACCACTCCCTGGATAGATAAAGCTATAGCCTATTCGGGAATCTGAACCTATCCCTATGCGGACTTGATTTACATCGGCTCCAACCAATTCACAAATATTAGCCACTTCATTCATAAAAGAAATTTTGGTAGCTAACATGGCATTAGCTACATATTTTGTCATTTCAGCTGAACGAACATCCATACAAATCATACGGTCGTGGTTATGCGTAAAGGGTGCATAGAGCTCTTTCATGACATCAAAAGAAGAGTCTTTCTCTGCCCCCACAACAATTCTATCTGGTTTCATAAAATCTTGAATGGCGGCTCCCTCTTTTAAAAATTCTGGATTAGATACCACATCAAATTCAATATCGATGTTTCTTTTATCTAATTCATGCTGTATAGTATCTCTTACCTTATCTGCTGTACCCACTGGAACAGTAGATTTATCTACTACAATTATTGGTTTGGTCATTAACTCACCTAAAGTCTTTGCTACATCTAATACATACTTTAAATCTGCCGAGCCGTCCTCCCCCATAGGTGTACCTACAGCAATAAAAACTACTTGAGCATTTTCAAGACCTTCTTCTAAATTGGTACTAAAGTTTAAAAATCCTTTATCGTGATTTCTCAAGACCATTTTCTCAAGCCCTGGCTCATATATTGGAATAATACCCTGCTTTAATTTATCGATTTTTGATTGATCAATATCAATACACGTCACCTGATTTCCCATTTCGGAAAAACAAGTTCCAGTGACTAATCCTACATATCCGGTTCCAACAACTGTTAAATTCATTAATTCTTATATTTAATCTTTTAGGCTAAAGCATTATTTTCTATTTTTCTTAAAAAACTCATGGGAATATTTACATTAAAATAGTTGCCTAACGATTCTATTTTCACGACCACTCTATGACCTTTATTCGTTTTAAGGCATACAGCAATTAGCCCCATAAAAGATCCCTTAGTAACCTCTACAACATCTCCTTTTTTAAGATCAATAGCATCAGTTTGTGAAATATTCTTCTCATCACTATTGCAAAGTATGCGTAAGTTTTCTATTTCAACATCTTTTATTTGTGCCGGCTTACCTAAATGTTTTAATATACTCACAATACCTTGAATGGGTAATAGATGGTTAAGATCTGCCTCTGCATGATGTACAAACACATAAGATGAAATTAAAGGTATTTCAACCATTTTTTTTCTATCACTCCATTGCCTCACGGTTTTAACTAAAGGCAAAAAAGTTTCTATACCCTCTTCTTCCAAACGGCCAAGAACTTTCTTCTCTGATTTAGGTTTGGTAAAAACGGCGTACCATTTTTTTTCTTTGTTTGGTTTTCTCAAATCCATTTGCTTTTTGATAAAAATTTCATGTTTTGAGAGTATTTTGGTTTCGCCACAAATATAAATTATTTCATACTTTTAATCCATTCTTTTATCTGGAAGTTTTATCTTAATAAACCTAACAATCTTTAACTCATTCATTTTGCCAAAAGCTATTGTCTCTGTTACTAATGATACCTCCACAGACCAACGTGTTGATAAAACCTGTAATGTGCTAACAGAGTTGGGCTATGATGTGTTGTTGATTGGACGCCTTTTACAGCATCGTCAACCTGTCTGTCGTAATTATGCCATAAAGCGTTTTAAATTATTGTTTAATAAGGGCTTTTTATTTTACGCCGAATACAACCTCCGACTATTTCTTTTTCTCCTTACCCGACAAAAAGATCTGCTCTTGGCAAATGATTTAGACACCTTATTGCCTAATTATATTGTTCATAAACTTCAAAACAAAAAGCTAATTTATGATAGTCATGAATTGTTTACAGAGGTGCCCGAATTGGTTATTCGGCCTAGAATTCGAAAATTCTGGCTTGCTCTTGAATCTTATATAATGCCTAAACTCAAAAATGTCATTACAGTAAATCGCCTCATAAAATCTATTTACGAAGAACGGTACGGTATAAGCGTACATGTGGTAAGAAATATTGCTCCACCATTAAAAAACAGTTTACCAGACTCAAATTTAAGTCATGCTGTTAAAGGCTCAAGAAAAATGCTTATCCTTCAAGGTAGCGGTATTAATAAAGATCGAGGTGCAGAAGAAGCTGTTTTAATGATGACATATTTAAACAATGCTATATTATACATTATAGGAGGAGGGGATGTTTTTAACAACTTAAAAATACTTGTGAAAAAAAATCAATTAGAAGATAAAGTCTTTCTAATAGACAAATTACCTTACCGCCAACTGATGGAGTATACTAAAATTGCGGATTTAGGCTTATCATTAGATAAAAACACAAATCTTAACTACGAATTTAGCTTGCCTAACAAAATCTTCGATTACCTACAAGCTGGTATCCCCATGGCTGTATCTTCTAGAAAATTAGTCGCCGAAATTATAAAGCAGCATGATTTAGGTATTATATTACCCCAACATAACCCAATTAAAATGGCCGAAGCTATAACCCTGTTTTTAAACGATAAAAACCGTCTTACTACCTGTAAAAATAATGTGTTAAAAGCTCAAGAGATATATTGTTGGAGTAATGAAAAACAACAACTCATTCAAGTGCTTCAAAACTTACGATAATTTAGAATTTGCAATAGAACATAAATAACCAAGCTTATAGAGATCATAACAAAACATAGCTGGCTTCTTAGAACATAAATTCTGCTGCAATGACTTCCGGCCTATGGCGAACACGATTCTCATGAATCCAATTAACTTCATTCGAGTTAACCAATAAAATGAATTAAGTAACCGATTGCTTTTATATGAAATTTTATTGATCTGATATAAATAGAAAATATTTTCTACGGCCTTTTCTGTCTTATCTAAAAAAACCTTATTATCATCTAAGCCTAAGTGATACACTGGATTATCTAATTGTGTAATGCCAATACCATTTTTATTTAATTGTTGTGCTAAAAGATCATCCTCATATCCATACTTGGTGAGAGATTCATCGAAAGGATATTGGTAAAGGAGTTCTTTTGCAATCATAAAATTGGCCGAAGTAAAAAATTGCTGTGGTGCCAGTTTTCTTTTTTTAAACGATATTTCTTCCCTCGCCTTACCATAAGTCCATCGTAAACTTTTTTGTTTTATAGGTAAATTATCTTTGTATTTCAATCCACTAAACGCCACTTGTACAGTATTTTCTTTAATAGCATTAGTATAGTTTTCTATAAAAGTGGTAGTTACAGGCCATACATCGGCATCTAAAAAAAGTAGCCAATGATATTTAGCTTGTTCTGCTAGGGTATTTCTAATTTTACTTCTTCCGCCGTTATTTTCTAAAGCCCTAAAGGTACAGTGTGCTAAATCGTTAATCTTTTGATTGTCTAGATCTGTTGGAGCCTTTGATCCATTATCAAAACACAAAATCTCAAAAGTCAGGTTGATATCTAAACATTGATTGTATAGTTCTTTAACTAATGGGTAAGCATTATACGCATAGGTAGGTATTAAAATAGAAATCATTTTAAACCACTTCAAACACTTTATTGCCTTCGCATTTTAATGTTCTATGCGGAAACTTTAGAATTAAAGCATAATCGTGGGTGGCCATTAAAATACTAATACCCATTTTATTAATATCTTCTAGAACATTCATAATCTCAACCGATGTTTTTGGATCTAAATTTCCTGTTGGTTCATCGGCTAAAATCATTTCAGGATTGTTTAACAGCGCTCTGGCAATGGCGATTCTTTGTTGTTCTCCACCAGAAAGTTGATATGGCATTTTAAACCCTTTGGTTTTCATATCTACTTTATCTAAAACGTCATTAATTTTATCGTCCATTTTATTTTTACCCTTCCAGCCTGTGGCTTTGAGCACAAAAAGTAAATTATCGTAAACCGTACGATCGTTAAGCAATTTAAAATCTTGAAAAACAATTCCAATTTTTCTACGTAAATAAGGAATATCTCTTTCTTTTAAAGTTGTTAAATCAAAGCCTACAATATTACCCTTTCCTTTCTGTAGTGGTAAGTCGCCATACAAAGTTTTCATCAAGCTACTTTTACCACTACCAGTTTTACCGATAATGTAATTAAAATCGCCTTTTTGTATCTCTAAATTAACGTTGGTAAGAATTAAGTTTTCTCGCTGAAAAATAGAAGCGTCGATTAATTGTAGCATGTTCAAATTACGATTTATGGGTTACAAACTTAAGGCTTAAATTTGAGAAAATAAAGTTGATTATCTTTGAAAGCTTAAAGAAAATAATCGTCTAAATTCGAAATTAAATAATATGGTTCGTGTTGTAAATATTTTTATCGCTTTAATTCTTCTGTTAACATTATCCTGTAAAGAGGAAAAAGTAGAGCAGAACTTAAAAAAAGGGTTTTGGAGGGGCATTATTACAGCCCAAGGTCAAGACATTCCCTTTCTATTCCATGTCATTGAAGAAAACGGAGCCTTAAGAATTGAGCTTGAAGACGGTGAAACTCCTCTAATTATAGATTCGTTACAAGTTAAAACAGATTCTGTTATTTTTGATCTTCACATATTTGATGCAACGATAAAAGCTAAAATAGGTCAAGATGAGCTTAGTGGCATTTTTGTTAAAAATTATGCCCAAGACTATATACTTCCATTTAAAGCGTCATTCGGCGAAACCGATCGATTTATTGAAAAAACTAATACTACTGGTTTTGACGGTAAATGGGAAACCATTTTCACCAAAAAAGACGGCTCTCAATATCCAGGCATTGGTGTTTTTAGAACCGAAGGTGATATTACAAAGGGTACATTTATGACTAAAACGGGCGATTATCGTTTTTTGGAAGGTTATGCTTTACACGACACACTAAATCTTTTTACATTCGATGGCAACCACTTGTATAAATTTAGAGCCACAAAGTTGAATGATTCTATCATCAAAGGTGAATTTTGGTCGGGTAAAACAGGCTATTATACTTTTACCTCAAAGAGAAATAATTTAGCCGAATTACCAGACCCTGAGAAACTAACCTACCTCAAGCAAGGTTTTGATAGGATCGAATTTAAATTCCCTTCCATAGGTGGGGATAGCATTTCGTTAAACGACAAAAAGTATCAAAATAAGGTGATTATTCTACAAGTTTTAGGTACCTGGTGTCCTAATTGTATGGATGAAACCAAGTTTCTTGCACAATGGTATCGCAAAAACCGCAAAAACGATGTGGCCATTATCGGGTTGGCATACGAAAACAAAAAGCAGGGTGTGTTTGATTTAGATTATGCCATTTCTCGTGTTCAAAACATGAAAAAACAACTTAATGCCGATTACGATTTCGTAATTGCTGGAGAGTCTAATGCCAAATCCGCCTCAGAAAGTTTACCTATGCTTAATAAAATCATTTCTTTTCCCACCACAATCATCATTGACAAACAGGGTAAGGTAAGAAAAATTCATACAGGTTTTAATGGTCCAGCTACAGGTAAACTCTACGATGATTTTGTGCATGAATTTGATCAATTTATCAATACATTGATACAAGAATAGTTTTTTTAACTGATTTTACTCCTAAAATACTTTTCAACAATTGTGCAAACTAATAAACAATTGCACAATTAATTATATTTTCTCCGTTAGCATCAATAGGATAATTCCTATTTTTGGATTTCTCTTAAAAACCTTTAGAGATCTATGAAATTACGTCATTATTTTCTTTTTGTTCTCTTGTGCCTGTCTGGTGAATTTCTAGCTCAAGAATCTGCTATTTACACGAATGATTTAGTAGATTTTAATCATGCTATTGATCTTTATTCCAATAAAGATTACGATGCTGCGCAGATGATTTTTAAAAGAATAAAAGACGATTTTGATGATGCCTCTGAGCTTAAAGCTCGTTGTTATTATTACGAAGCCTTTTGTGCCATCAGATTAGACCAGCAAGATGCCGATGAAAAAATGCAGCATTTTTTCGAAAAGTTCCCAACCAGTACAAAACGTAATAATGCTTATCATGAAGTGGCTGAATATTATTTTAATAAAGGCCAATACGCTTACGCTCTTAAATGGTATAACCGTGTAGACGATTATTATTTATCTCGGCCAGCCAAAGAAACTTTTGCCTTTAAAAAAGCTTATGCCCTTTTTGCTGTTGGAAGTTATAGCGAATCTAAGACGTATTTTTCGCAATTGTTAAATTCTGAGCGCTATGGTGCCCAATCTAAGTATTACTATGGCTATATGGCTTATAGTGATGATGATTTTGATAATGCCGATAAATATTTAACCCAAGCACAAGACAGCCAATACGATGATGATATTCCATATTATTTAACCAATATTAAATTTAAAACCGGTAAATTTCAAGAGGCGATTGATGAAGGAATTCCAATTCTAAAAAAATCTAATGGCCTGCAAAAATCAGAACTATCAAAAATTATCGGCGAAAGCTATTTTAACCTTCAGCAATATACCGAAGCCGTACCTTATCTTTTAAATTATCAGGGCAAAAAAGGCAAATGGAACAATACAGATTATTATATGTTGGGCTATGCCTATTACATGCAAGAAGATTATGATAATGCTTTACAATGGTTTACCAAAATTATTGATGGTAATAATGCTGTATCACAAAATGCTTACTATCATTTAGGTATTTGTTACTTAAAAAATGAAAGAAAACAAGAGGCCTTAAATGCCTTTAGAAATGCCAAGC
>JAUIJW010000071.1 GCA_030431085.1 Bacteroidia bacterium | reverse complement strand
TTTGGTCTATTTTTTTTTCCATACCATTCTAATGCCAGCAAAATAGCTACACCAATCATAATAAACAAAATGGCTAGCCAATTATTTAAATCTTCGAGACTGGGTAAATAACGCTTGTAATTCATCACCACCTCATTCCCCTTGCTATCAAGTACCACTTGACCATTTTTTAGTTTATAAATCGCTTCTTTCCATGGCCATACAATCCCTAAAGAGCCTGTTATAAACCCAATGATTAAAGCAGTAACTGTTTGATGCCATCGTTTAAGTAAATATCCTAAGATATGTGATGTAGACACCAAACCAAATATAGAACCTGCTGTAAAACTAGAAATAACTTTTAAATAACGCATTCTTACTTCATTCTGTAAAAAGGAAAAATCGCCAGAAACCATATCGGTTAAGATCAGGTATAATTCATTCACAGAATCTACCAATAACAACACATAGTTACCTATTAAAATAAGAATAAATGACCCCGACAATCCAGGTAAGGTCATTCCAGTAACACCAATAATTCCACAAAAAAACACAAACCATAAATTATCATTCTCTGTAGCAGGATTCATTAAACTAATTGAGATTCCTAAAACTACACCAATAATCATAGTAGTAATATTTTTGGCAGACCAGTCACTAAAATCTTTAGCAATATAATATACAGACCCTATAATCATCCCAAAAAAGGTGCTCCATACAAATAACTCATAGTGTACTAAAAAATAATCTAATACTCGAGAAACACTAAAATAACTAAAAGTACTACCCGCAAATATTAACAATAAAAATCTACCATTAACGTATTGATAAAAGCTCTTAAAACGACCGTTTATCAATAGTAATAAAGCTTTACCATTAATTTTTTGAAGAGAGTAAATAAGCTCTTCATAAAACCCAGCGACAAATGCCACAGTACCACCAGATACACCAGGTACTTTATTAGCAGCTCCCATGGCTAATCCTTTAATGAACAAATAAACCTTATCTATAAATGTTCTGTGTGCGGCCATTATACTTTATTTTTGGCTAATTTTTCTAATAAAATGATGAGTAAAAAGCCAATAACAGCAAAAATTATCGCCCAAATTAATTGTGGGTTACCTTCATATTGATGGGGTAAAACACTTTTTTCTTGGATAATTTTTAGTTTTCCATTAATCATTTCAGATTGTAATACCTCTTTCCATGGCCATATTTTATTGAGTGACCCAATGATAAATCCGGTTAAAATCGAAAGGGTTAAGTTTTCATAATTCTCAAAAAGCCATTTTAAAACTCTAGAAAACAACAATAAACCCGTTACAGCTCCTAGTCCCACAACACCAATCAATATGATATTTTTATCGTGAATAGCATCTAAAACTGGTTTATATGCACCTAACAATAGTAGTATGTAACCTCCAGAGATTCCTGGTAATATCATAGCGCAAATAGCCACAGCACCGCATAGAAACAAGTATGGATATGTTAAATCTGCGTTTTGAGGAGTTAATGTGGTAACAAAATAGGCGCCAACGCCTCCTAAAATAAGGGCTACAATATTTTTAATATGCCATTGATTAATTTGTTTGGCGACATAAATAATACTGGCCAGCACCAAACCAAAAAAGAACGACCAAACAAAAATAGGTTTGTTTTCTAATAAAAATTTAATGAGTTTAGCTAAGCTCACTATACTTATGGCTATCCCTAAAAGCAAAGACATTAAGAAATTACCATTGATAGATTGCCACATAACTTTAAAGCCTTGTGTTTTTAAAATGTTAATGGTATTGAAGTTAACCTTGTTGATTGAGGCTATTAATTCTTCGTAAATTCCAGAGATAAAAGCGATTGTTCCGCCAGAAACACCTGGTACTACATCGGCCGCCCCCATGGCCAATCCTTTTAAGGAAATTATAAGATAATCCTTGATTGATCTTTGCATGAAAAATGATTTTCGCCAAAGATAAATATTTTAAAAAAAGCGCTTCTTAATTATAGTAGATTATTGTATTTCTGAATTAACTTTTGAACATCTTCTCGGTTAAAAATACTAGGAAAAATTTCTTTGGCAATACGATGATAACCAAAATCTAATTGCAATGCTTTTTCTAATAAAAAAAGCGCTTCTTGATATTGGTGTAATTCATAATTAATACCTGCAATACGATAAGCAATTTCTATACTATCACTAAACTTTTGATGGGCATCTAAAAGCACCTGTAATGCTTCTTGAAACTCTCCCAAAAAAAGTAAAACATCTGCTAAAGCAATAAAAACTTCAAGCCTTTCATCTTCTAGCCCTATGCATTTATAATAAGCTTTAACGGCTTCTTCGAATAGATTAAGTCTAATATTTAACTCTGCCATTTTATGCCAGTAAAGCACATTCTCTTCATCAATACTTAAAGCTTTTTTAATATAGTGTAGTGCTTTTTGATATTGCTTACTTTTCATATAAATATCTGTAAGCGCTAACCACCCTTTATCTAGCAATGGATCTTCATTGACTGTTCTATTATAAAAATCAATGGCTTTTTTCTGGTCTTGAAGCTTTTCGTAACACTTACCTATTCTTAGGTAAGCAAAAGATGTTGGTGTATCTAACTCCATCGTAGCATGATAGAAATCAATCGCTTCCTTGTACCGCTTTAACTCTTCTAAAGCTTTAGCTTTTTCTAAATGAGCTCCAATAAAATTACTATCGATAATAATCGCATAATCAAATGCTTCTAAGGCTTTATCAAAATTTTCAATGGTGTAATATTGTCTTCCTAATTGATGCCAAGCAATTTCCGAATATGGATTGTTATCAATATAGTTCTTTAAATATTGAATAGCCTCGGCATGCTGCTCAAGCATATCATAACAATAGATAACATTATAGAGCGAAGAATAATTCTCAAATTCTACATCTAAACATTTTGCAAAGTTCTCTCTTGCGGTATTAAAATCATCCAAATAAAGATATTCCATCCCTATCATAGATAAGATTTCTGCTTCATCTTCTGTATACAACAATGCTGTTTGTAAAGTATCTACAGCCTTTTGGTGATCACCTCTTTTAGAGTGAATAGAGGCATATTGAATAAAAATATCCTCATTAGAAGGCTCTATCATTTGTAATTGTAGCAATATTTTTTCGGCAGCATCTAGTTTTTCCTCCATCACTAATATCTCTACTTGTATCAATTTAATCGCTACAGAAGTTGGATGCTGATTAAGCCCTAACTGCAGGGCCTTTTTAGCTAAAGATATTTTACCACAATCTAAATAATAAAGTATTATTTCTTCAAATTCATTAGAGTCGAAAAAGTAAACACTATTAGTCTTTAACATCAACTCAAACTTAGAAAGAGGCAATTCATTATGATCATTCGAAAACAAATGCATAAAAACGTTTTTTCGTTGATACTAATGTAGTACAGAAATAATGTGAATTTATTTTTGAGTTAGGATTTTCTTAACAATTTAATTAACACTTAAAATTTGCCAAAACATCACTAAAAAAAATTGTAACTTTGTCGATTAAATAACGATTTGATTGCTAGAATGGCTAAAAAAAATCTTCTTAACGACAAAGAAATACACATCATCTTACATCGTTTGGCTTGTCAGCTTATCGAAAATCATCAAGATTTTTCTAATACTATATTAATAGGATTGCAACCTAGAGGGGTTTATCTAGCCAATAGATTAGTTAAAATCTTACAGCAAGATTATCACATCAAAAATATTGTATTAGGCAAACTAGATATTACCTTTTACCGCGACGACTTTAGAAGAAGAGAAGCTCCTCTTGAAGCCAGTAGTACGGAGATTGACTTTGTTGTCGATGGCAAAAATGTAGTTTTTATAGACGATGTTCTTTTTTCTGGTAGAAGTATAAGAGCAGCATTAACAGCCGTACAGTCATTTGGTAGACCTGCCAACATAGAATTACTAGTTTTAATTGATAGGCGTTTTAGTAGGCACTTACCAATTCAACCAGACTATAAGGGTAGGCAGGTTGATGTAATTAAAGATGAGCAAGTTAAGGTACAGTGGAAAGAAAATGAAAAAAAAGATGGTGTTTATATCATCAATTCATAAATTCAATAATTAAGTAATACAAATGACCCAATTAAGCGTAGAAAATTTATTAGGCATCAAACACTTAAACCAAAAGGATATTGAATTGATCTTTCAAACGGCAGATCACTTTAAAGAGGTTATTAATAGACCTATTAAAAAAGTACCTTCGCTAAGAGATATCACAATTGCTAATCTTTTCTTTGAGAATAGTACGCGTACCAAACTATCTTTTGAATTAGCACAAAAAAGATTATCGGCCGATATTATTAACTTTTCTGCAGCGCAATCTTCGGTTAAAAAAGGGGAATCATTAATTGATACAGTCAATAATATTCTATCGATGAAGGTTGATATTATTGTTATGCGCCATCCCTTAGCAGGTGCAGGAGACTTTTTATCTCAACATGTGGACGCCAAAATTATTAATGCAGGGGATGGTGCTCATGAGCACCCCACTCAGGCCTTATTAGACTCTTATTCTATTAGGGAGAGATTAGGCGAAGTTAAAGGTAAAAAAGTTGTAATTATTGGCGACATATTGCATTCTAGAGTGGCATTATCAAATATCTTTGCTTTACTACTTCAAGGGGCAGAAGTAAAATTATGTGGGCCAACAACGCTCATTCCGAAATACATTACACAACTAGGTGTAGGCTATGAAAATAATCTTAAAAATGCCTTAGAATGGTGCGATGTGGCCAACGTTCTTAGAGTTCAACACGAGAGAATGGACATTAAATATTTTCCGTCAATTAGAGAATATAAACAGCTTTTTGGCATCAATAAAGAACTACTTGATAGTCTCAATAAAGACATTGTCATCATGCATCCAGGCCCTATTAACCGCGGAGTAGAATTAACTAGTGATGTTGCAGATTCTAAGCAATCTATCATTTTAAATCAAGTAGAAAACGGTGTCGCTGTGAGAATGGCAGTAATTTATTTACTGGCCCAACAAATTAAAAGAAGTTAGTATGCATATCGAAAAAACAAAGCAATTTACATTGGTTACTCCGAATTTAACCAACGGTGGAAAAGAGGTTGAAAATATTGAAACATTTACAGTTGCTTTTAATAAAAATTATTCTAACTTTAACAACGATAATCTTATTATTGATTTATCTGGGTGTAAAGATGTTGATTTAAAAAAAATCTTGTTACTTTCACCAAATATTGAAGCGCATTACTCTAATAAAAAATCATTCGTTATTATCTGTAAAGACATTGACATTGATGAATTAGAGGAGGAAATAAATTTAGTCCCTACATTGCAAGAAGCGAAAGATATCATTGAAATGGAGGACATTGAAAGAGATTTAGGATTTTAAATACACTATATGGTAAAAAAACTACTTTTAATTCTTTTTTTATTTACCCTTCACGCCACTAGTTTTGCTCAAGATAGCGATGCTGATGATAGAGCGATTTTAAACAATTCCCTTAACGGGATTAGCGAGGTTGTAGCATCACCAAATCCGTTTAGTGTAACAACTAAAATAAGATTTCAGGCAGATGAAGAGATTGAAATAGATTTTTATGTCAAAGATTTACTTGGCAATACCATTCATGCGCAAAAGGTAAAAACGAAAAAAGGAACAAACGCAATTCCATTCTATCGCAAAGAGCTAGAATCTGGTATTTATATTTATTCATTAAAAACTAAATCTAAAGTTATCTCAAAACGGATAGTGATTAAATGAGTTTAAAACTCACCATATTAGGGTGTCATTCTGCGACGCCTAGAAGTGATGCTCACCCAACATCTCAGGTTTTAGAAATTAAAAATGGTTGCTACCTTATTGATTGTGGTGAAGGCACTCAAAAGCAATTGAGGAAATTTCAGTTTAAATTTTCTAAAATAGAGAACATTTTCATTTCTCATTTACATGGTGATCATTTTTTTGGTTTAATTGGCTTAATCTCTACCTTTAGCTTATTAAAGAGGCAAAACGATTTGCACATTTTTGCACCTAAAGGAGCCAAAGAGATTATCGATTTACAATTAAAAATCACCAAATCTTACCTCCATTACAACCTTATCATTCACGAGCTTGAAACTAAATCATCAACGCTAATTTTTGAAGATAAAAATGTGTCAGTTCACACCATTCCGCTTAAGCACAGGATCTATACCAATGGATTTTTATTTATTGAAAAACGTGGCGAAAGAAAACTAAACATTGAAGCTATCAAGCAGTTTCCAGACATTGATATTTGTGATTATCAAAATTTAAAAAACGGAAGGGATTTTACGCGAGATGATGGTTCTATTGTAGACAATTCAATACTCACTTTCGACCCTAAAAAAACTTTTACCTATGCCTATTGTAGTGATACAGCCTTCACAGAAAGTATCATTCCAATAATAAAGCATGTTGATTTACTCTATCACGAATCTACTTTTTTAGAAAAACATAGTGATTTAGCACAGCTTACCAAGCACTCAACAGCATTAGAGGCTGCTAAAATCGCTAAAATGGCTCAAGTAAAAAAGTTGTTGCTAGGCCACTATTCTAGTCGATATAAAGATTTAAATGCCTTTAAAATAGAGGCCTCAAAAATATTTAATAATGTTGAGCTTTCTTATGAGGGTGCCAGTTTTTATTTAAATGATTAAAATTGATTGGTGCTTAATAAAACTAAGGTACAAGCTCTTTCATACCGAATTTTAACTTGATCTAATAAATCTTCTAACTCCTTATTCTCTGCTCCAGGGTTAAAAATAACTTTATTAGCCTTCGATGCTATTATCTTTTTGTAATAAGGCTTCTGATTTTTAGCACTTAAATATATAGTTATTGTATTTACATTTTTTATGTCTTCCCAATTCTTTACTATTGGTACTTGATAGACTTTACCCTCTTTCAAGCCAATACCTAAAGCCTTAATGCCTTTTTCAGATAATTTTTTGGCAGCCAAATAAGCATATCTATTTTTATTTAGCGAAGCACCAAGAATAAGAGTTAATGAATTTTTCATTGCGTTAAAATAGTGTTAATAATGCCTTAGCTCTGTTACCAATATAGTTCTAATACGTCTAAATTATAGATAAATTCACATAGAGGATTATTTTGTAGATGTTCATTTTAGTTAAATCCTCATCAAAAGAGATTCAGAGGTTATCCTCTAATCTCTTTTTTATTTTACATACTTCGTTTTCTTCATAAAATTTAGCACAACAAAACTCAATACAAAAAACAAACAGAGTAGTAATATTGACGTTTTCATTGATTCTGTTATAGCCACTGCCAAACCGAATAAAAAAGTACCCCATACTATGGCTAGTTTTTCTGTAACATCAAAAAAACTAAAGAATGTTGTGTGATCAATAGTATCTTCTGGTAGTAACTTAGAGTATGTTGATCTTGAGAGCGTTTGTATGGCACCTAAAACCATGCCTAACAATCCGCTTATAGCGTAAAACTTTAGTAACACATTTGGATCATTTTTATCTAAAAAATATGCCCAAGTACATACTATAATCCAAATAATTATCGTAATTTTTATGGTATCAATATTACCTATTTTTTTTGACAGATGCACAAAGAAATACGCTCCAAGTATACCTACCAATTGAATTAAAATAATCGTGATAATTAAGTTACTTGTTGCTAATCCAATTTCCTTTTTACCCCAAATAGTAGCCAAAAGAATGATTGACTGTACGCCTACACTATAGAGGAAAAAAGAAATTAAGAAATTCAATAATACAGGTAAATCTTTCAGTTCGTTAATTACCTTTTTCAACTCTCTATAACCTCTTATGATATATTTTTTACTAGGTTTTTTATTATAAATATTATGCGGTAAATACTTAAAAGTATATTGAGCGAAGCCCATCCACCAAAGTCCAACAGTTAAAAAAGAGATTCTTGCTGGCAAGGTGCTATCCTCAATACCATACCATTCTGGATGAAGCACCATACTTAAATTGAATATAAGCAAGATTACAGAACCAATATAGCCATAGATAAAGCCTTTAGCACTAACCATATCTTGTTGATCGCTATAGGCAATTTCTGGTAAGTAAGCGTTATAAAATACTAAACTACCCCAAAATCCAATACTGGCAGTAATTGAAAACAGTATCCCTACCCATAAAGTACTTGTATCTGTAAAAAAATACAGCATCATTACAGATACTGATCCGAAGTAACAAAAGAATTTCATGTAATTTTTTTTGTTACCAGCATAGTCTGCAATTCCAGAAAGAATAGGTGAAATTAAAGCAACCACTAAAAACGAAAAAGATAGTGCGTAGCTATAAAGCGAGGTGGTATTAAATAAATGTCCCATAAACAAAATATTACCACTGTCTGAAGCTGTAATAGACTCATAATATATAGGAAATACCGCTGTACTAATTACTAAAGAATAAACTGAGTTTGCCCAATCATAAAAGGCCCAACTTTTAATAAGTTTTTTATCCCCTTTTTCAAGCATAAAGTATTGGTTTGTTTAAATGATATCGCAATGTACAATAAATTTATATTTCGGAATAGATTAATTTTTTAGCTAAATTTGTGTACTATGAAAAATATACGGCTTACGTCTGATATTAACCAATATAAAATACCTCCAAACATTATATTAACTGGAAAATTATTACGTGTAATTTCTAAAAATCTAAACATTAGATACTTATCAAAACTATTTACCACACCAATTAAATTTAAGGCTCCTCAAAGAGAATTGATGTTTCGACAAAGTGCTAAAAGTGAAAAAATTGTATTGCCCAATGCAAAAAAAGAAATTATCATTTACCAATATGGTTATTCAAAAAAGAAAATACTATTGGTGCACGGCTGGTCTGGGAGAGGTTCTCAATTTTACAATCTAGCCGATAAATTACTGGAACATAAAATGATGATTATTTCTTTTGATGCTCCTGCTCACGGATTATCCAACGGAACCACCTGTCACTATTCAGATTTTATCGAGTCCATCTCAGAAATTGATAAACAATACGGCCCTTTTTATGCGGCTATTGGTCACTCTTATGGAGCGATGGCTCTAAGCTCTGCATTGCAAAAAAACCTCTCAGTAGAAAAACTTGTTTTGCTAAGTACCCCAAATTCATTCGATGAGATTATAACAAAGTTTATCAAAAAAATGGAACAAAACACTTTGGTAAAACATCAACTTTACTCTTTCTTTTCAAAGCGACATAACCTCAACCTTAACGACTACACCTTATCGCAAATACTTCTAAATCAAACCATACCAACATTAATAATTCATGATACTAAAGATACTTATGTTGATGTAAGCAATGCCATAGTTATTCGACAAAGTTTACACAATGGCAAACTATTATTGACAAATGGATTAGGTCATCACAAAATATTTAAAAACAGTACCATTGTTCATAAAATTGTAAAGTTCATTCAATGAAAACATTATATATTATTTTAATATTGCTATTCACTAATCATTACATTATGGCTCAAAAAAGTTCCAACAATACCAATAAAATAATTAAAACTGAAGCTGAATGGAAAGAACAGCTTACACCGCAACAGTACCATATTTTAAGAGAAAAAGGTACAGACCCTCCGGGTAATTACGGCTATACCAATCATTTTGAAAAAGGCACTTATCACTGTGCAGCTTGCGATACCCAACTGTTTGCATCAAACTCTAAATATGAATCGCACTGTGGTTGGCCCTCTTTTGATGATGCCCTTGACGGGAAAGTAAACTATGTATTAGACAAATCTCACGGTATGATTCGTACAGAAATTATTTGTGCCACCTGCGATAGTCATTTAGGTCATATGTTTAACGATGGTCCGCAAAACACTACGGGTAAAAGATATTGTGTAAACACTACCTCAATTGTATTTAAAAAAACTAAGCTAGAATAGTAAAAAAATATAGGTCTCTTTTTTAGGTTCAACTAAACAGGAAATGGACAAATAATCAAATCATCTAAATTGATACTGGATTCGTCTAAATTATACTCTACCCTACCATCTAGTTCGCCATTTTCATACTCTTCTAAAATGACTACCAAATCATTTTCATTAGTCGCTGTAACAATTAAGAGTGCATATTGATCGGCGTCATCGTCTTCCGTTATTTTAATGACCAGTAAAGATTTAGTATTATCTAGAACTTCTACAACACCATCGTCGCTACTCTTTTGATACACATAGCAGTTACCCTCTGGAAATTCAACCCATAAATCTAAAGGGTTCACTAAATTATCATAAAATTTTAAATAAATCTTTTGTCCAGATTCTAATGTTTCCCACTCTGTATTATTATAAATAGCTAAAAATTCATTTTTTTCAGGATTACTATCAC
>JAUIJW010000070.1 GCA_030431085.1 Bacteroidia bacterium | reverse complement strand
AATTTAAGAACTTCGATAATAGTGTACCTATTTTATGTAACAAATCGGATCATATCTCGTCAAATAAATAAAAAATGATGAGAGAAGATCGCCAATTATTAACCTTAACACATTTTAGTCAACTTTTAGGATTAGTTACCGGTTTAGGAGGTATTTTGGCTCCATTAATAATTTGGTTGATTAAAAAAGACGACGTCTATCAATTAGATGAGCAGGGTAAGGCAATTCTAAATTTTCAAATAAGTTTATTTATTTATGCCATTATTTGTGTGCCCTTAATTTTGCTAATTGGATTAGGACTTCTTGGTTTAATTCTTATTGCCATTATAGGATTTATATTTCCGATTTTAAATGGAATTAAAGTGAGTAACGGAGAGGAACCAAACTATCCTATGTCTATCCAGTTTCTAAAATAAGAGCGGTAATAGATTTTAGTCTTGATACCTATTGCGATAAAAGCAAAATTTTTAGAAAAAGTAACCGCAATTAAATTAAAGCTCATTAGAAGCATTAAAAAGACTAACCATGTACTTTTGGTTGTTTCCCACGATTTCTCATAAATTCAGCTTCATATTCTAATAAGCCATTCCATTTTTTGTCTACAATAGCTCTGTCTTGGAATTTACGAGCAAAACCTAGAAAAGTGGTGTAATGATTGGCTTCAGATACCATTAAATCTCTGTAGAATTGTGCAAGTTCTTGATCTTCTATATTTTCGGAAAACACCTTGAAACGCTCACAACTCCGCGCCTCTATTAATGCAGCCAATAACAATCTTTGAATAAGTGCCTCTGTTCTGTCGTGTGTTTTTTTAAAGTAATGGCGTATTTCTCTGGCATAGTCGTTAGGAATATCTCTACCTAAAACCATTCCTCTAGAAACCATAAAATCATGTACCATTTTAAAGTGCTCCATTTCTTCAATGGCAATATCGCTCATAGCCTGAACCAACTCTGTTTCTTCGGAATAATTAATAATAATTGATACAGCATTTGAAGCTGCCTTTTGTTCCGCGAAAGCATGATCTGTAAGAATTTGTTGTAAATCATTTTGAGCCACTTCTGCCCAAGAGGTTTCTGTTTCAAATTTTAGTCCTAACATTCTTTATAAAGTACTTTTTATCATTTATTGGTGTTTCGATACTACAAAAATAATGGCAAAAAAATCTACTCGCAAAATTTTATGTTTTTTTAGATAATCTTAAGCAGATCTTTGAATTTTTAATATGATTTAGATAAAAATAACGTAAAAATTATTTAAAGGAGTAGAAAGTGGTGTAAATATGTGTTAATATTGTACTTTTTGTAAACTCGATTTTAATTATAAAAGGCTTATGATAGAATTAGCTGGAATTATTATTTTAGGAATATTGGCACAATGGGTGGCCTGGAGGTTTAAAATCCCGGCAATTCTTCCGCTAATTTTAATAGGTTTACTTGTTGGTCCGATTGCTGCCGAATTTTTAACTGAAGATGGCTCAAAATATATTGAACCTATTTGGAATGGTAAAAAAGGGTTATTTCCTGGTGATGGGCTATATTATTTTGTTTCGCTGGCTATTAGTATTATACTTTTTGAAGGAGGATTAACTCTAAAGAGAGACGAGATTAAGAATGTAGGTCCGGTAATTACGAAGTTAATTACATTAGGATCTACCGTTACCTTTTTTGGTGCAGGTATAGCGGCCCATTATATTTTTGGTATAGGGTATGAGCTTTCATTTTTGTTTTCTGGATTAATTATTGTAACTGGGCCTACGGTTATTACGCCTATTTTAAGAAATATCCCATTAAAAAAAGATATTTCGGCCGTATTGAAATGGGAGGGTATTCTAATAGATCCTATTGGTGCCTTAGTGGCTGTATTGGTTTTCGAATTTATTAGTGTAGGTGGTGGTAGCGGGTTTACTAAAACAGCCCTTATTGAGTTTAGCAAAATATTGCTTTTCGGTACTTCATTTGGGTTTACCTTTGCGCACGCTTTAGCTTTTGTAATTAATAAAAAATGGATTCCTCATTATTTATTAAATGTAGTGTCTTTATCAACAGTGTTGCTGGTTTTTATTGAGTCAGAATTATTTGCTCATGAATCTGGCTTATTAGCCGTTGTGGTTATGGGCATGGTTTTAGGTAATGGGAAATTAAAAAGACTAAAAGAGTTATTATACTTCAAAGAATCATTAAGTATATTATTAATTTCAATATTATTTATTTTATTGGCAGCCAACATAGATATGAGCGATTTAATGCTTTTGTATACTTGGAAAACGGCTATACTTTTTGGATTAGTCGTCTTTATCATTAGGCCTTTAGCAGTATTTTTAAGTACGGTAAATTCTAATTTAAAGTTAGAAGAGAAGCTATTTATAAGCTGGGTTGGTCCACGTGGTATTGTGGCAGCTGGTATCGCTTCATTATTTGGGAGTAAATTACTAAAACAAGGGGTAGAAGGGGCAGAATACATTACGCCATTGGTGTTTATGATTGTTTTAGGAACTGTTTTACTCAATGCAACAACGGCTAGGGCCTTTGCTAAACTGGCAGGTGTATTTTTAAAGAACTCAGATGGAATTTTAATGGTGGGCGCTTCAGAAGCGAGTAGACTTATTGCAGATTATTTACAAAAATTTGGTAAAAGAGTGGTGTTAATCGATGCCAATAAAAATTTTGTTGATAAAGCCAATAATCAAGGTTTAGAGGCATTACAAGTTAATGTGTATGATGAAGATTTGTCTGATAATATTGAATTAAATGATATAGGTTATTTAATAGCTTTAACAGGGAGTGATGCTGTAAATAATTTTGCTTTAAATAATCTATCAAAAGAATTTGGCGAACATGGAGCCTTTAGGCTTGCAACCGCTAATGAAATAAGAAACAAGGATTACGAATTTAAAAATTTGTTTTTCACGCCACAAGACGACTTTATTAATTTGAGCGAAACAGTAAGAGATTATCCACAAATTAATGAAGTAAATGTGTCTTCTAATGAAGAGTTGGAGTCTACTTTAGAAAAATTGAATACCCAGGTAGAAACTATTCCACTATTTATTGTAACCAAAGATCAAAATATTTATTTACTATCAGAATTTGAAGCTAAAAAGCCATCCGTAGAAAATGCTAAAATTGTTTATGTTGGTAATGAAATATAGCTTAAAGATCTAGTTTAAACGTTTTTCTTAACAGCTCAATGGCTTGATTTTTTTCTTTAAGTAATTCATACTTTTCTTGAGGGGTGTAAGCAAATTTCTTAGCATTGTCTTCGTTGATAGTAACTTCAAAATCTATTTTGTAGTTGTTTAATGCTTTCCTTAGGTGCCTAAGGGCTTTGGGCTTTACTTTTAACAGTTCTGCCTTCATCATTTTATTAGGATAAGTCACACAGATTTTGTGTTGTCTAAGCTTAGGCTTATCTGCTTTAAGAATAGAGGCAAATATTTTTTCTCCAGAATGATGTAGTTGATCGATATAAGCATTCCACACTTTGAAAAAATCCGATTCAGTAAAGGTATCTTGAGGTAAATTATCTAGGTTTTCTTCTGTTATTTCGGTTTCTTTTTGACTTTCTTGTAAAGCATTTCGCTTAATACTTGATAATGATAGGGCCGATTTTCTTTTTCTACTGGTCGTCAAGCCTATTTTATCTGAAGCTATTGGTTGAGTATGTTTGTTTCTTTTTTCCTTAACGGAAGGAGTATTCTTAATAGTCGTATCCTTTTTATGAGTATCTATGAATTGATGTAAAGGAGCATCTAATTTTTCTTCGACAATCTTTTGACTAAAGTAGGAGGCTGGAATTATAAAGTGTTTAGATTTTTTTTTTTGAGCATCAAACGTAAGTGATGCTATTTTCATTAAAGTTAACTCAACTAGTAAACGTTGATTTTTACTAGTTTTATATTTTAAATCACAATCATTGGCCAAATCTATAGCCTGCATTAAAAATTTTAAATCGGCTTTAGCTGATTGCTCTAAATATTGTTTTTTAGCACCATCCCCAACTTCTAATAAGTTTACTGTGGCAGGATCTTTTGCTACCAATAAATCTCTAAAATGAGAGGCTAAACCACTAATAAAATGATGAGCATCAAACCCTTTATCTAAAATGTCGTCGAAATTAACCAGTACTTCAGGAATATTGTTTTCAATAAGTAACTGGGTTATTGCAAAATAATGGTCGTAATCTAAAACATTTAGATTTTCTGTAACAGCAGTTCTTGTTAAGTTTTTTCCAGAAAAACTTACCACCCTATCAAATATAGACAAAGCATCTCTTAGAGCGCCATCTGCTTTTTGTGCAATGATATGTAAAGCATCATTATCGGCACTCATCTGCTCTTCTTCGGCAATTTTCTGTAAATAATTTTTAATATCTAGTACACCAATTCTTTTAAAGTCAAAAATTTGACATCGAGAAAGTATTGTTGGTATAATTTTATGTTTTTCTGTAGTGGCCAAAATGAAAATAGCATGCGCAGGAGGTTCTTCTAATGTTTTTAAAAATGCATTGAATGCAGATTGTGATAGCATATGTACCTCATCGATGATATACACTTTGTATTGACCAGTTTGTGGAGGTATTCTCACTTGATCTGTAAGATTACGAATATCATCAACAGAGTTATTGGAAGCAGCATCAAGTTCGAATATGTTAAATGCAAAATCTTCATCTACAGAGGTGTTACCAGTAACTTCTTGGTTAATTCGTTTAGCTAAAATTCTTGCACAAGTAGTTTTGCCAACACCTCTAGGCCCTGTGAATAATAAGGCCTGTGCTAGATGGTTATTTTTGATGGCATTTTCTAATGTGTTGGTAATAGCTTGTTGCCCAACAACATCCTCGAATACTTGAGGTCTATATTTTCTTGCAGATACAATAAAATGCTCCATAATCTATCCGTAAATTCTATCGTAAAGGTGTTTGTATTTTTTAAGGATAACCTCCCGTTTTGGCTTAAATGTTGGGGTGAGTAATTCATTATCAACAGACCAAATTTCTGGTGTTAATTCAAACTTTTTGATGGTTTCCCATTTGCCGAAATTTTTATTACCATGTTCAATTTCTTGGTAAATTCTCTCCTTAACTTGGTTATTATCAACTAAATCTTCATTGTTTTTAATGACAATATCATGTCTAGAAGCCCATTCTTTTACAAAATCAAAATTGGGTTGGATAATTGCTGCGGCCATTTTTTGTCCTTCTCCAATCACTAAAATTTGCTCGATAAAGCGAGATTGTTTCATTTCATTTTCTAGTAATGTTGGTGAGATATATTTTCCGCCAGAGGTTTTAAAAATTTCTTTTTTCCTTCCTGTAATTTTCAAAAAACCATCTTTATCTATTTCTCCTTTGTCACCCGTGTGAAAATAATCACCTGTCATGACACTTGCCGTTTTTTCTGGATCTTTATAGTAACCCAGCATAATATTAGGTCCTTTAGCCAATATTTCTCCATCTTCGGCAATCTTCACTTCAACATTGTCAATGGGTTTACCTACGGTACCAATTTTAAATAATTGGTTATCATACATATTCACAGAAATCACTGGTGAGGTTTCTGTAAGTCCGTAACCCTCCATAATTTGCATTCCTGCGGCAGCAAAAATTCTAGTTAATCTAGGTTGTAGAGCAGCGCTACCAGATACTAAAGTTTTTAAATTACCCCCCAAGGCTTCTCTCCATTTGCTAAAAATTAGTTTATTGGCTAATTTTAGTTTTTGTTCATACCACCAGCCATTAGCCTCATAAGGTTCATATTGTAACCCGAGTTCTACCGCCCAGAAAAATAATTTCTTTTTTAGACCTGTAAGTTCGGTACCTTTAGCAATAATACTGTCGTATATTTTTTCTAGCAGCCGAGGTACTGCACTCATAAAATCAGGTTTTACCTCTTTAACATTATCTCCAATCTTTTCAATTGATTCTGCAAAATGAATACTAATACCGTTATAAATATAGAGGTAGTGTAACATTCTTTCAAAGACATGACATACAGGTAAAAAGCTAAGAACTTTAGTATTAGAATCGCAAATTGGTAGCCTAGGATTACTATCTAAAACATTGCTCACAACATTATTATGCGATAACATGACCCCCTTTGGCACACCTGTGGTGCCAGAAGTGTAGATGATCGTAGCCAAATCATCGGGTTTAACCTCATCTTTGTATTGGTCAACCTCAATTTGGTTGCTGCCATCTGCACCTAAGTTAAAAAGTTCTTCTAAGTTCTTACAATCTTTAACTTTATCGAAACTATATATGTCTGATAGATTAGGGCATTCGTTTAATACTGCATTAGCTTTTTGAAATAATTCTTCATCCGATAAAAAACAAAGTTTTGCTTCGGAATGATTAAAAATGTATTTATAATCGTTTTTTCCAATGGTGGGGTAAATAGGAACATTTTGTGCTCCAATCTGTAAAATGGCTACATCTAAAATATTCCACTCTGTGCGATTGGTTGACGATATCACCGCAATTTTATCATTGGGTTTGATGCCTAACCTTAAAAGCGCTCGACTTAAAGTATTCGCTTTTTCAATAAATTCACTAGTTGAAGTAGCTACCCAAGTACCATTATACTTTGTAACCAACGATTTTTGAGTTGGATATGTATGGTTTTGGTAATATAAAAAATCAAATAATCTGGTAATCTCGAACGACATATGTATAAAAGAATATGTTTGCAAAATAATAATTATTCGTGAAAACAGAAGCTCTATCTTAGAATTTATCAAAAAATTAATTCTTTCTAATAAATTTAAAATCTATATCAAATGTTTATCTTTGCAGGTTAAAAAATGCAAGCATGAAAATATCATACAATTGGCTTAAAGAGTTTATCAATATTGATTTAGATGCTATTGAAGTTGGTGAAATTTTAACTGATTTAGGTCTTGAAGTTGAAGGGATAGAAACGTATGAATCTGTTAAAGGAAGTTTGAAAGGAGTTGTGGTTGGAGAAGTATTAACTTGTGAGCAACATCCTAATGCAGATCGGCTAAAAATAACTAAAGTTAATTTAGGCCAAGATGAACCCCTTCAAATTGTATGTGGAGCACCTAATATTGCAGCGGGGCAAAAGGTGCCAGTGGCAACAATTGGTACGGTACTTTATACAGATAATGGCGAAAGTTTTACCATTAAAAAGGGAAAGATACGAGGAGAAGTAAGCGAAGGAATGATTTGTGCAGAAGATGAATTGGGTTTAGGAGAAAGCCATGACGGTATCATGATTTTAGAGGCATCTGAAGAACCTGGTAAGGCTGCAGCCGAAATTTTTAATATCAAAACAGATCAAGTATTTGAAATTGGCTTGACCCCTAACAGAGCTGATGCTATGAGTCATTTGGGTGTGGCTAGAGATTTATACGCTGGATTATTACAACAAAAAGAATTAAAAAAGAATCTGCACACACCTTCAGTTAGTGATTTTCACGTCGATGAAAGAACTATGAAAACTCAAATAGTGGTGGATAACGCAGATTTAGCACCCAGATATGCTGGTATCACCATTACAGATATAAAAGTGGCACCATCACCAGAATGGTTACAAAACTATTTAAAAGCTATTGGTCTTAAACCTATTAATAATGTTGTTGACATTACTAACTTTGTATTGCATGGTATAGGTCAGCCTTTACATGCCTTTGATTATCAGAAAATTAGTAAAGGGTTAGTTAAGGTGCAGACTCTAAAAGCGGGCACCAAGTTTACAACTTTAGATGAAGTTGAAAGAGAGTTGCATGAAGATGATTTGATGATTTGCGATGGAGACGACAATCCCATGTGTATTGCCGGAGTTTTTGGAGGTTTGAAATCTGGTGTAACAGAAGAAACTAAAACAATTTTTTTAGAAAGCGCTTATTTTAATCCAGTTTCTATTAGAAAATCGGCTAAACGTCATGCCCTTAATACAGATGCATCATTCAGGTTTGAAAGAGGTATTAATCCAGATACTGTAGTTTACGCCTTGACATACGCATCGGTACTGATAAAAGATATCGCAGGTGGTAAAATTGTTTCTGAGATTACAGATATTTACCCAAACCCTATTGAAGATTACCAAGTTCATCTATCTTATGAAAAAACATTCAGATTGATTGGTGAAGAAATTTCTACAGATACAATTAAAAATATTTTAGCTTCTTTAGATATTAAAATCAACAATCAAACAGAATCTGGTTTAGGTTTAACGATACCGTCATATCGAGTTGATGTTACGCGTGAAGCAGATATTGTTGAAGAAATTTTGAGGGTTTATGGTTATAACAATATTGCTACGCCCAAAAAACTCAATACTTCAATTTCGTATTCGGCTAAAAATAGTCCGGAGGTTATAGAAAATTTAGCAGCCAATTTTTTAACAGCCAATGGGCTAAGTGAAATGATGGCTAATTCTTTAACCAAACCAGACTATATAGAAAACACAAATCAGTTTAGTGAAGATCAAAACGTGACCATGCTTAATGCATTAAGTAGAGATTTATCGGTCATGCGCCAAAGCATGCTTTTTGGAGGTTTAGAGGCATTAGCTTATAATCTTAACAGAAAAAATAGTGATATTAAACTTTTTGAGTTTGGTCATACTTATCACAAATATGAAAGTAATTATGTCGAAAATAAACATTTAGCTCTTTTCTTTACAGGGAATCAAACCAAGAATAATTGGAATAGCTCAGGTTTAGAAGCTAATGTTTTTTATGCCAAAGGTGTTGTTAAAGCACTGCTCAATAGATTAGGATTTGGTAGCTTGAAATATAAATCGTTAAATAACGAATTGTTTGAAGACGGAATTAGCTTAGCCCAAGGTAAAACCAATTTAGTAGATATAGGTTTAGTGGATGCAGCATTATTAAAGCAGTTTGGCATTAAACAGGCAGTAGTTTATGTAGATTTTCAATGGAACAAGGTTCTTGAACAGTTATCTAATAAACCATTGAAATTTAAAACATTACCAAAATATCCGGCTGTTAAAAGAGATTTAGCACTCATGGTAAATCTGGAGACAAAGTTTATAGATTTGTACAATGCGGCATTTCAAAGCGAAAGAAAGCTTTTAAAAGAAGTAGACCTTTTTGATGTATACACAGGAGATAAACTGCCAGAAGGGAAAAAATCATACGCTTTAAGTTTTGTATTACAAGATGAAAACAAAACTTTGAATGATAAGCAAATAGATAAAATCATGCAAAAATTACAGCAGACTTACCAAAAACAGTTTGCTGCAGAATTAAGATAAATTAATTAAGGAATCTCTATGAGGTTCCTTTTTTTATTTCAAAATATAAAGCAATGTATAAAGCCATTATTAGACCCATTTTATTTTTATTTGATCCTGAAAAAGTACATCACTTTACGTTTACTTTTTTAAAATTTATTTTTAAGATTCCTTTAGTAGGAGGTATGGTAAAATCTACCTTTCAAGTAAATAACAATAAATTAGAACGAAATTTATTTGGCTTAACATTTAAAAATCCTGTTGGACTAGCTGCTGGATTTGATAAAAATGCATTACTATTTGACGAATTTTCAAATTTTGGATTTGGATTTGTAGAAATCGGTACGGTTACCCCAAAACCACAAGAAGGTAATCCCAAAAAGAGATTATTTCGTTTAAAGGAAGATCAAGCTATTATTAACAGAATGGGTTTTAATAATGATGGAGTAGAAGTTATTGCCAAACGTTTAAAACAAAGACAATCTAATATTATTATTGGAGGTAATATTGGCAAGAATAAAATAACTCCTAATGAAAGAGCAATTGATGATTATTTGATTTGTTTTGAAAAACTCTTCGATGTAGTTGATTACTTTGTAGTTAATGTAAGCTCGCCTAACACGCCAAACTTAAGAGCTTTGCAGGATAAAAAGCCCCTAACAGAGTTGCTCCATACATTACAACAAAAAAACCAAGACAAGGTAGCATCTAAACCTATTTTACTTAAAATAGCGCCAGATCTTACAGAAGAACAATTATTAGATATTATTGAAATTGTGAATCAAACAAAAATAGCCGGAGTAATTGCAACCAATACCACAATTTCAAGAGATAATTTACAATCTGTAAATAAAGAAGAAGCAGGAGGTTTGAGCGGAAAACCTGTAAAAAATAGGTCTACAGATGTGATTAGGTTTTTAGCGCAAAAATCTAATAAATCTTTTCCAATCATTGGTGTTGGAGGTATTCACTCTGCAGAGGATGCTCTAGAAAAATTAGAAGCTGGAGCCGATTTAGTGCAGTTATACACAGGGTTTATATATGAAGGGCCAGCGTTGGTTAAGCGTATAAACAAGCAATTGTCTTAAAGAGAAATTTCTTATCTTTAAGAGAAAAATCAAATGAAATCCCCTCTTTACATTTTGATTTTAATGTTAGCCGTTGGCCTTCTGTTTGGTACCACCAAC
>JAUIJW010000069.1 GCA_030431085.1 Bacteroidia bacterium | reverse complement strand
ATATCAAAGAATCGACGAGACTTTTACAGAAAATAACTTTGATGTGATGGTAAACTTCGATAGAGATATCACAGAAAATTTAAACCTAAGAGGTGTCGTTGGTATGAATATCTTTACTCAAAAATATTCTGGCCTTACTGCTTCAACTAATGGTGGTCTTAAATTACCTGGTTTATATGCTTTAAGCAATTCTAAAGGGGTACTTTCTGCACCAACAGAATATCTTTATAATAGAAAAACAAATGGTTATTTTGCGAACGCCACATTAAGCTATGCCAATTTAATCTTTATCGATGGTTCATACAGAGTTGATGTAGCGTCAACATTACCGCGAAACGATGATACTTATCAATATTATGGTGTTTCTGGATCTTTTCTTTTCTCAACCTTGTTAAATAGCAATGCTATTTCATTAGGTAAATTAAGAGCGGGTTATGCGAAGACTGGTAACGCGGCACCTCCATTATCGGTATACAACACTTACGTGTTAGGAGATAATACAGCTACAGGTGAAGGTACTGCTTCTTTGCCATCAACGGCCAATAACACAGAATTAAAAAATGAGGAATCTAACGAATTTGAAGTTGGTTTAGAAATGGCTTTTGCTAGAAACCGATTAGGTTTTGATGTGTCTTACTATGATAAGACTTCAGATGATTTAATTACACCTATCTCTGTAACCGCTGCCACTGGTTTTACCAGAGTTTGGGCTAATGCAGGTAAAGTTCAAAACAAAGGTTTTGAAGTTTCATTATACGGATCACCTATCAAATCTGATGATTTCGAGTGGAGAATTGATGTGAACTGGGCCAAAAATGAGAGTGAAGTATTATCACTACCAGCAGGTCTGGAAAATTTACAATTGGCTTCTTTACAAGGTGGTGTTTCTATCAACGCCACAGTTGGCCAACCTTATGGTATGATTCAAGGTTCTGATTTTGTATACGAAAATGGTAAACCAGTTATTAACCAAACTACAGGTAGATATGAAAGAACTGCAAGTACATCTGAAAACTTAGGATCTTATTTACCAGAGTGGACTGGAGGTATTAATAACAGGTTTACATATAAAAATATAAGTTTCAGCTTCTTAATTGACATCCAAGAAGGAGGTAATGTATTCTCTCTAGATACTTGGTATGGTTATGCTACAGGTTTATACGCTGGTGTAACTTCTGGATTAAACGATTTAGGCAACCCTAAACGTGATCCTGTAACTTCAGGTGCAGATTCTGGAGGTATTATTTTAGACGGTGTGGCTCCAGACGGATCTCCTAATACCGTAAGAACTAGAATGGATTATTATGCAAACGCTTTAGGATATGCCAGAGCTCCTAACGCATTACATGTTTATGATGCTAGCTTTATCAAATTAAGAGAAATGACCTTAGGCTATAAACTACCTCAAAAACTACTAGGTAATGGATTTATTCAAGGTTTAGAATTTACCGCCATTGGTAGAAACCTATGGATTATTGATAAAAATGTACCATTTTCAGATCCAGAAGCTGGTTTGACATCTGGTAATGTTCAAGGTTACCAATCTGGTGCTTATCCTGCAACTAAGGATTATGGATTTAGCGTTAAACTACAATTTTAAAATAAAAAAAATGAAAAAATTATTTATAATAATCTTAATGATAACCACCACAATTTCTTGTGATGATTTTGAAGGGTGGAATATCGATACTAAGAAACCCGCTGAAGTTAAGCCTGATTTCTTATTAACAAGCGCTCAAAAAAATCTCTTTTTGAGAATGACAAGCAACAGTGTAAATTATAATATATTTAAGTTTTTTGCTCAGCATTGGACAGCTACAACTTATACAGATGAAGCTAATTATGACTTGAGACAAAGAGACGTGAGTGGTACTTTTTACGTTTATCACTACCGCGATATATTAAACGATTTGCAAGAAGCTATTAGAATAATAGATGAAGACCCAGAACTTACTGCCAGCGAAAAAGATGCCCATAAAGGTATTCTTGAAATGGTGATGGTTTACTCTTTTCATGTGCTAGTAGATACTTATGGTGACGTGCCTTACTCTGAAGCTTTAGGAGGTAAAGATTTTTTACTACCTAAATATGATGACGATAAAGCTATTTACGATGATCTATTCAACAAAATTGATGCTGCTATTAGCAAATTATCTGCTGCATCAAATGCTTTTGGTACCGCAGACATGGTTTATAACGGAGATACTTCTCAATGGATAAAATTTGCCAATACCTTAAAATTAAGAATGGCACTACGTATCGCTGATGCCGATGCGGGTATGGCTCAAACCAAAGCCAATGAAGCGATCAATGGTGGTATTTTTGATTCTGCCGCAGATAACTTTAACTATCCATTTGGTAGTACACCTAATGCCAATCCTTTATGGGTTGCCCTAGTGGAGTCTGGCCGTTCTGATATTATCGTTTCAGAAACCTTTACGGATATTATCAATCCGTTAAATGATCCTAGAGCTCCTGTGTATATGAGAGACAATTACAGTCCTTACAAAGGTGGACCATATGGTGAAAACAATGCCTTTGCAAGTTATACACATTTAGGAGATGTTTTCCACACACCAGATCTAGAAGGCGTGTTAATGTCTTATGAAGAATCGCTATTTATGATGGCTGAAGCTGTAGAAAGAGGCTTTGTAGCTGGTGATGCAGCAATGTATTACAATGACGCAATCACCGCTTCTATCGAGTACTGGACTGGTTCAGACGCTGGTGCTGCTGCCTATTTAGCGCAACCAAGTGTAGCTTATGCTACGGCTGGAGCTAATTGGAAAGAAAAAATTGGCGTTCAAAAGTGGATTGCTTTGTATGCCAAAGGATTTGAAGCTTGGAGTTCTTGGAGAATGTTAGACTACCCTGCAATGGTTAGACCTCCAGTATCTGATTTGCCTGTACCAAGACGTTACTTATATGGTAATGACGATCCACAAATTAATGGACCTAACTATGAAGCTGCTGCCGAAGCCATGGGTGGTGACGAGTTAGATTCTAGGGTATTCTGGGACATTACTGGTCAAGGTAACTAAAATAAAAAATATATAATTTAGATTAGACACTTTTATATATTTCTCAACCACCCACTACTTTGTGGGTGGTTTTTTATTTATGTGGTAATCTACATAAGGATACGCAACCATATTGCATTTAGTTCATCCATATAGAAACAATTGGCGTTAACATTACTTTAAGGTTATTTTTAGAATATTTATGTTAATATTTTGTTCGTTTAACCTTTTTTTATGATTTTTGGCGCTTTTAACTCAAACAAGTATTTAAATGAAAACAAAGTTAAATGGATTTTTAACGCTTCTCTTGGCGTTAGTAGCGCAATTTACGTTTGCGCAAGACAGGACAATTACTGGTACTGTGTCCGATGAAAACGGACCATTACCTGGTGTAAGTGTGTTAATTGTAGGAACTTCTACAGGAACTGAAACAGACTTTGATGGTAATTACATCATTCAAGTTAATACTGGAGATCAACTACAGTACAGTTTTGTTGGAATGACAACGATGGTTAGAACGGTAGGCAATGACAACACGATTAATGTAACAATGGTAGCTTCAGACAATACTCTTGAGGAAGTAGTTGTAACAGCTTATGGTACACAAACTAAAAAATCTGTTACAGGTGCTGTAACACAGATTAAAAGTGCAGAAATTGCATTAGTTCAAGACGGAAATGCTGTTAAAGGTTTAACCGGTAAAGTAGCTGGTGTACAAATTATCCAACAGTCTGGACAGCCTGGTTCTAGCCCAACTGTTCGTTTTAGAGGTATTGGTTCTATTAATGCAGGGGCTAACCCACTTTATGTAGTAGACGGTGTTCCATTTTCTGGTGATGTAAACACCATTAATCAACAAGATATCGAGTCTATGAGTTTCTTAAAAGATGCTGCTGCTGCTGCTTTATATGGTAGTAGAGGTGCGAATGGTGTTATTATTATTACCACTAAAAAAGGAACTAAAGGTAGAACAACAGTATCATTAGATGTAAGATCTGGATTTAGCAATAGAGCTGTGCCAGATTATAATATTATCAAAGATCCTGGAGTTTATTATGAAACCTATTACCAAGCACTTAGAAACAATCTTATCTTTAATAAGGGTATGAGCCCTGGTGACGCATCAAATTTAGCAGCCGCTAATATTATAGATGATAATGCTGGTTTAGGATATAGCTTAAACTATAATAATTATGATGTACCTGCAGATCAGGTTATAGATCCGGCCACTGGTAAAGTAAGATCTGGTGCTAATCTACTCTATCATGAGGATTGGGATGATTATTTATATGGTACAGCCTTTACAACAGCAGCGTTTGTAAACGTTGCAGGTGGTAGCGAAAACAGTAGATACTACTTCTCAACAGGATATGAGTCTAATGACGGTTATACTGTAAATTCAGGATTTGATCGTTTAACAACTAAATTAAGTTTAGATCAAAATATTGGAGAAAACTTAATTTTAAGAGGTTCCGTAGCCTATACCAACACAGTGCAAAATTATGTAGATGGTGAAGGTACAACATCTTATAGTAACCTATTTCAATGGTCTAGAAATGTAGCGCCTATCTATCCAGTTTATGGTTACGATGCTAATGCGAACATGATTTTCGATAACAACGGCAATAGAGTTTTTGATTACGGTACAGCCAATGATGGTATACCACAAACAAGACCTTATGGTGCAATTCAAAACCCATACGCCACAGCTTTACTAGATAAAAAGGAAAGAATCAACGATAGTTTTTCTGGTAGAGGTGCTATTGAGTATAAGTTTTTAAACGATTTTACCTTCAATTTCAATGTTGGTGCAGATATTAGAAACTTTAACGGTACTTCTTTTGACACCCCGCTTGGTGGTGATGCAAAAGGTGTAAATGGTCGTGGTACAATTTCAACTTCAAGAACGCAATCTGTTACTGCTCAACAATTATTAAATTGGGACAAGCAATTAGGTGACCATAGTATCAAAATATTATTAGGTCATGAATCTTATGATTATCAATACAGATATTTTGATGAGCAAAAAACAAACTTCTTATTACCACAATCTGAAGTATTAGATTTCGGTGCAATTTATCAATACAGTAACAATTATATTCGCGATTATAATGTTGAAGGTTATTTATCTCGTTTACAATATAACTACAAGTCTAAATACTTTTTAAATGGTTCTTTTAGACGCGACGGTTCTTCTGTATTTCACCCAGACCACAGATGGGGTAACTTTTGGGGTGCTGGTGTAGCATGGGTAATAAGCTCTGAAAGTTTCTTAGAAAATGTTGATTGGTTAAGCGAATTAAAATTAAAAGCTTCTACAGGTTCTCAAGGTAATGATGTTATCTATTACCCAGGTACTACAACAAGAAATTATTATGCGTATAAAACACAATACCAAGTAGGTAATAATGCTGGTGAATTAACCATTAGTCCTTTTTACTTAGCTAATAAAGAAGTAACTTGGGAAACCACTACCAACTCTAACTTTGGTTTTACAGCAAGTTTTGTAAACAATCGTTTTACTGTAGATGCAGAATACTTTATGAGAGATGTATCTGATATGTTATTTAATTTCCCATTACCAATTTCAAATGCTGGTGGTGAAATCTCTCGTAATATTGGAGACATGCAAAACAAAGGTTTTGAAGTTACTGTAAACCTAGATTTAATTAGAAGTGATAATTTCAACTGTTCTGTGAGTGCTAATGCTACTCATTATAAAAATGAAATTACAAAATTATCTGATGAGTTTGGTGAAGACGGTGTAGATGATGGTTTATATCAACTTCAAGAAGGTCGTTCAAGATACGATTACTATATGAGAGAGTTTGCTGGAGTAAATGAAACAACTGGTGCTGCACAATGGTACGACTATATTGATGGGGCTGGTAATGAATACGACACTCCATTAATTACCGAAGACTTTAATGAAGCCGATGAAGTATTTATAGATGAAACTGCCATTGCAGATGTGTTTGGTGGATTCTCTACCAAGCTTAACTTCAAAAACTTTGATTTAGGTATTGATTTTGCCTACCAAATTGGAGGAAAAGCTTACGATGGAGTTTACTGGAACTTATTCGATGCTGCTGGTGATACAGGAAACAACCTTATGGCAGATGTTATTAATCAAACTTGGACACCTGAAAATACTTCAGCTAAATTGCCAAGAATTGATACAGAGTCAACCTTTCAATATGCCTCGTCATCATTATTCTTAACTGACGCTACATATTTTAGTTTACAAAACATTAACTTAGGTTATACATTTAATGATACTTTCTTAAATAAATCTGGCATCTCTGCTTTAAGAATATATGCTTTAGCAAACAATGTATACTTATGGTCTGAAAGACAAGGTTTTGACCCAAGATTAAGTGTTACTGGTAGAACATCAAGTGAATATTCGTTAATGAGAACAGTTTCTATTGGTTTTAACTTATCATTTTAACAAAAAATAAAAGATTTTAATTATGAAAAAAATATATTTAACCTTATTGGTTGCTATAACCTTAGCCTCATGTTCTGAAGATTTTCTTGATAATGAGAATAAGGAGTACGTTTCATTAGAACAAATTCAGGAGCTCGCTCAGTCGTCTCCAGAATCATTCCTTAATGTAGGGAATGCCTTAGATGTAGGATCTAATGCTTACTTAAAAGACTGGAATTCTTTAGGGAATGGCTCTCATGATGACTTTGGTCAAAAATCTATTGATTTAGGTTTAGATTTAATGGGTAACGATGTGATTCAAGTAACATACCACTGGTTTGGCATGTACTACCGTTATGATGGTAGAACACAAACTAATCGTTTAACAGAAATGGTTTGGAATTTCTATTACAACGTGATTAGAAATGCTAATGAGATCATTGATTTTATTCCAGAAGATGTAACAGATCCTACTGTATTACAAATTAAAGGTAGAGCTTTAGCTTTAAGAGCTTATGGTTATTTTAATTTGTTAAGAATCTACACGCAATACGATGCTGCCGATAGTGATCCTGGATTACCAATCTATACAACAGCCTCTAGTATTGAAGGTCAACCTAGAGTTACTGTTGGTGAAGTTAAGTCATTAATTGTATCTGACTTAGATGATGCATATCAATTATTAGATGGTTTTTCAAGAACTAATAAAGAGCAAATCGACCAACATGTTGTGTCTGGTTTAAGAGCTAGATATAATCTTACTTATGGTAGTTTAACAACTGCTATAACTGAAGCTCAAAATGCAAGAAGTAGTTCAACTTTAGGTGATATTTTAGACGGTTTTGATGAGATTACAAACTCTGGATGGATCTGGGGTGGTGACATCAACAACGAAAGTTCTACGGTTTATGCATCATTCTTTTCTCATATGGCTACAGATAACCCAGGTTATGCTGGACTATTAGGAATTTATAAATCTGTAGACAAACGCTTATACGAATCAATACCTGATACAGATACAAGAAAGCAATGGTTTTATTCTACCTATCAAAATAGAAAGTTTAAAGATGACACTTTCTTTGAAGGAGATTATTTATACATGCGTGCTGCAGAAATGTATTTAATCGAAGCTGAAGCTAAAGCTTTAAGCGGAGATGATACTGGTGCTGCTCAAGTATTATTTGATTTAGTTAGCACGAGAGATGCTTCTTATACGCTTTCTACAAATACTGGTCAGGCTCTATTAGATGAAATCCGTTTACAAAGAAGTATTGAGCTTTGGGGTGAAGGTTTTTCATGGTATGACTTAAAACGTTGGCAAAGAGATTTGGTAAGAGATTACCCAGATAGTAACCACGCAGGATATGGTTTAGTTAATATTGCTGCTGGTTCAGTGGAAAACGCGTTCCAAATTCCAGATGATGAATTAAATACTAATCCACATATTGGACCTGGTGATCAAAACCCATAATATTATATAATTTCTATTATAAAAGACCAGTTAAATTGCTTAACTGGTCTTTTTTTATCTCTATCTTTGCATTATGGAACAAGATAATTTAAAAATTTTTGGTTTAAGAGCTATAATTGAAGCCGTTCACGCTGGTAAAACTATAGAAAAAATATACCTGCAAAAAGAGGTGAAAGGTGAATTAGTTCAAGAATTAAATCAACTCATCAAAGAACATAAAATTTCTTTTAGTTATGTTCCTGTTGAGAAACTCAACAAACTTTCTAAATCTAATGCACAACAAAAACAAAATCACCAAGGGGCTGTTGCAAAAATATCTTCTATTGGGTTTAGTGATTTAGATACAGTTTTAACACAATTAAAAGATCAAAACACTACTCCCCTTTTACTTTTATTAGATCAAATTTCTGATGTACGTAATCTTGGTGCTATTCTTAGAACTGCAGAATGTACTGGGGTAGATGCTGTTATTATCCCTACACATGGTTCGGCACCCATTAACGCTGATGCTATTAAAACCTCTGCAGGTGCCGCATTTAACCTTAAAATATGTAAGGTAAATCACCTTTTAGATGCGGTGTATCAAATCCAAGCATTTGATATTCAATTGGTAGGTATTACCGAAAAAACAAAACAAAATCTTTATGATATCGATCTAAAAAAACCTACGGCCATCATACTAGGTTCTGAACATAAAGGTATTTCTAAAGGTGTTCTTAATATGGTAGATGCGAAAGGCAGTATTCCCTTACTTGGTGAAATTGACTCCTTGAATGTATCGGTTGCTTGTGGTGTAGCACTTTACGAATCTATTAGGCAAAGAATGATTTAATGCTCATTGTCGTCATAAGATGATTTAATTTGACCATCTTCGTCAAAAAGTAAATCAAATTCATCTTTTTCATAATCGTGTTTTTCCCAATCATATTTAAATTTTTGTGGGCCATGTTTCCGGTATATCACCGCTAATATAATACCAACAACAAAACCTGCTGTATGTCCCTCCCAAGAAATATCATCCTTTACTGGCAAAAGGTACCATACCATACTTCCGTAAAGAAAAATCACTAACAACGATACCGCAATAAGCCTAAAATATTGTCTTATTACTCCACTAAAAAAAACAAAGCTAAACAACATATAAATAACCCCACTTGCCCCTATATGATAAGATGGTCTTGCAATAATCCAGGTTAGTAAACCAGTACTTAGCGTTCCCCAGATTAATATCTTAAACGCAATGTCTTTATAAAAATATAATACACACAAGCTCAACACAAATAAAGGTATTGAATTGTGATATAAATGTTTAATATCTCCATGAATAAATGGACCGAAGATAATGCCCCGAAGACCTTTTATTTGTCTTGGATATATCCCAAAGTTATTAAAATTCAAATGATATTTTATTTCTATCCAATACACTATCCAAAGCGACAATACCCCATAGAGCGGAATAGCTAACATATAAGGTGAAAACTTAAATTGTGTATTAGCAAATGTCATATAACAATGATAAGAAATAATGCCTAAACAATTAAGTAAATCATTATTTTTGATCTATGAAAGCACCTTTAGCCGAAAGAATAAGACCAAAAACTTTATCAGACTACATCAGTCAAGAACATCTTGTTGGTCCAGATGGTGCTTTAACCTCATTAATTCAGCAAGGTATTATTCCTTCATTAATTCTTTGGGGGCCACCAGGTATTGGTAAAACAACTTTGGCCCATATTATTGCGTCTGACTCTGGAAGACCTTTTTTCACACTTAGTGCTATTAATTCTGGGGTTAAAGATGTACGAGAGGTGATTGATAAGGCCAAAACCAGCGGTGGTTTATTTACTAATAAAAATCCCGTTTTGTTTATAGATGAGATTCACCGATTTTCTAAATCGCAACAAGACTCATTATTAGGAGCCGTAGAAAAAGGATGGATTACATTGATTGGAGCTACTACCGAAAATCCAAGCTTTGAGGTAATTCCTGCGTTACTTTCCAGATGCCAGGTATATATCTTAAATCCTTTCGATAAATCTAATCTTACAGCATTACTCCAACGCGCTATTGATACCGATGAGTATATTTCTAAAAAGAAAATTGAGCTCAAAGAAACCGATGCTTTGATTCAACTTTCTGGTGGAGACGCTCGTAAATTATTAAATATTTTTGAGCTGGTTGTGGGGTCTGAAGAAGGACCCGTTGAACTTACTAATGATTTAGTACTTAAAAAGGTCCAGAAAAATACAGTTCGCTATGATAAAACGGGGGAGCAACACTACGATATTATTTCTGCTTTTATCAAATCTATCCGCGGAAGCGATCCCAATGGTGCGGTATATTGGCTAGCCAGAATGATTGAAGGTGGTGAAGATGTGAAATTTATTGCTAGAAGATTACTTATTCTCGCTTCTGAAGACATTGGTAATGCTAATCCCACCGCATTAATCCTAGCCAATAACACTTTTCAAGCGGTTTCTGTTATTGGTCACCCTGAATCAAGAATTATCTTAAGTCAGTGTGCTATATATATGGCCAACAG
>JAUIJW010000068.1 GCA_030431085.1 Bacteroidia bacterium | reverse complement strand
TGAGAATAATGTACTAGAATTCTATAAAAAAATGGTTTTTAAAATATTGCAGTGATTAAGTGTGGATTTGAAAATAGTGATAAATAAATAAATAAATTTAAAGAGCAGCGAGTTAAGGTCTATCGACTGCTTAATGATATAAACATATGATTCAAAATAAATTAACTCCTTGGCGAAGATTTTTAAGCTTACTAGAGCTTGATATTAGAGACATTAAGCAAATATTTTACTATGCTATTTTTGCTGGCTTAGTAGCTTTATCATTGCCCTTAGGTATTCAGGCAATTATTAATTTAATTCAGAGTGCTCAAGTTACAACATCGTGGGTGGTGCTCGTTGTTTTAGTTACTCTAGGAGTTGCTTTTCAAGGCGTTTTACAGCTGATGCAATTTAGAATACTTGAGAATATCCAACAGAAGATTTTTGCTAGATCGTCTTTCGAGTTTGCATATCGATTTCCAAAAATAAAAATAGAAGCTTTAAGAAATGTGTATCCTCCAGAGTTAGCCAATAGGTTTTTTGATACTATTGTAGTTCAAAAGGGATTGTCAAAAATTTTGATTGATTTCCCTGCGGCGATATTGCAAATAATTTTCGGACTTATATTGCTATCCTTTTACCACTCATTTTTCATTATTTATGGTATTATCTTGCTTGGATTAATTTTTATACTCTATAAATACTCTTTTCAAAGAGGTTTAGAAACAAGTATCAAAGAATCTAAAAGTAAATACGATGTAGCTCATTGGATTCAAGAAATAGCCCGTTCACTAATTAGTTTTAAACTCTCTGGAAAAACTACCTTGGCCATGAAGCGCAATGATGATCTTACAGCCAATTATTTATTGCAAAGAGAAAAGCACTTTAAAGTGCTATGGATGCAGTTTGTACAAATGATAGGATTTAAAGTTATGGTAACTGCCGGTTTATTGTTGATAGGTGGGTTGTTGGTGTTGAATCAGCAAATGAATATTGGTCAGTTTGTAGCAGCTGAGATTATTATTTTATTGGTAATTAGTTCTGTTGAAAAAGTAATAAGAGGGCTCGATTCTTTTTATGACGTGTTAACGTCTTTAGAAAAAATTGGCCAGATGGTTGATAAAGATTTGGAAAAACAGAATGGAATTGACCCCTTTGCATACCAATCATCAATTAGCCTTGAAATAGATAATTTAAAGTATAAATTCCCTAAAGGCGATGAAATAATAAAGAACATTAATTTTAAAATTTCACCTAGAGATAGAATTCACTTGGCCGGTTTATCAGGGTCTGGTAAGACCACCTTGTTAAAGATAATTTCGGGGTTAATAGAACCAACAGGTGGTGCTGTTTATGTTAATGATATTTCTATAGAAGCCGTTTGGCCAAATAAATATAGAGCTAGTATTGGTCAAGTTTTACCAGATCAAACGCCATTCGAAGGTAGCATCCTAGAAAATATAGCGTTTAGTAATAATGAAATCTCTGAAGCCAGAATTCAAGAGGTTTTAAAACATGTTGGGTTGAATGAATTTGTAAAGCATCAACCTCAGGGTATTCATACTGTAATTTATCCGGAAGGAAAACAGATTCCATTTACTATCACTAAAAGAATTTTATTAGCGCGGGCTATAATAAATAAACCTAAACTTTTAATTCTAAAAGACCCGTTAGAGCACTTTGAAAATGATGATGCCCAAAGAATTATAGACTATTTGGTATCGCCAGAACATGAGTGGGCATTAATTGTATCGAGTAATAATGAGATGTGGAAAGCAAAATGCGCTACTAAAGTAGAATTGAAAGATGGTTATTTAATTAATAAAGCGGTTTAAAATGTTGAATATTTCAAATAATCCAATCAATAAAAAAGTAACGATAGAAGGTTATCGATCTTTTAAAATAGCATTTAATAAAAACCACTATAATTACTTCAATCGTTTTGTTGGTATTTTCTTTATAATAGCCCTGTTAGTGATGTTTTTGCCTTGGACACAAAATGTAACCTCAAAAGGTTATGTTACAACACTAACACCAGATCAGAGACCTCAAACGATTCAATCTCCTATTCCGGGAAAAATTGAAAAGTGGTATGTGCGAGAGGGTGATTTCGTTACAAAAGGGGATACCATTTTGTTTATTTCAGAAATAAAAACAGAATATCAAGATCCGAAACTTATAGAGCGCACTAACTTACAAAGAGATGCAAAGAGTAATTCTGTTGTTTCTTATAAAGAGAAGGTCAAGGCTTTAGAGAAACAAATTAGTGCATTAGGGAAAGAGATGAAATTAAAACTTTCTCAAGCAAAAAACAAAATAAGTCAAGCGTATTTAAAAATTGAAAGTGATAGTATTGATTTAGAAGCGGTTAAAATAAAATATCAGATTGCAAAAAATCAGTATGATCGAGTGCTTACATTGCAGAATGAGGGTTTGAAATCTAAAACCCAAGTTGAAGAAAAACTCTTAAAAGTACAAGAATCTCAAGCCAAATTAGTTTCCCAAGAGAATAAGTTGATGGAGAGTAAAAATGAACTTATTAATGCTAAAATAGAAGTAGGTAGAATAGAAGCTTCTTATGCCGATAAAATTGCCAAAGCTAAAAGTGATAAGTTTGCGGCACAATCAAGCCAGTATGAAGTAGAGGCCCAAACCGCTAAACTTGAGAGTGAATCTGAAAAGTATAGAAACAGAAATACAATGTATTACATTACGGCACCACAAGATGGCTTTATTAATAAAGCCTTGCGTGTTGGTATTGGAGAAACTTTTAAAGATGGTGAGCCATTGGTTGGAATTATGCCTGCGAACTATGAGTTAGCTGTTGAAACATTTGTAGACCCTATTGATTATCCATTAATTCATAAAGGTGAAAAGGTAAGAATTCAATTTGATGGCTGGCCAGCCATTTTCTTTAGCGGATGGCCTAATTTTGCCTATGGTACTTTTGGTGGTGAAATAGTAGCAGTAGAGACTTTCATTAGTGATAATGGTAAATTTAGAGTGTTGGTAGCACCAGATAAACAAGAAAACAAATGGCCAGAAGGTGTTAGGGTTGGCTCTGGAGCTCAAACTATGGCACTTTTAGATGATGTTCCTATTTGGTTTGAAATTTGGAGAAAGTTAAACCAGTTTCCGCCAAATTACTATACGCCAAACAAGAAGAATAGCGAAAAACTTTAAGATTAAAAGTCATGAAAAAATTAATCGGTTATTGTTTTTTAATAAGTGTTTTTTCTTTATCAGCGCAGGAACAGCTACAAGATTCTTTATCGTATCAAGAATACTTGGGCTTTGTTAAACAACATCATCCGCTGGTAAAACAAGCTCATTTAACTTTAAACTATGCAGAGGCAAAATTGTTAAAATCTCGTGGCGGATTCGACCCTGAAATAGCTGTAGATTATAATACTAAAGAATTTAAAAACACCAATTATTATAATGAATTGAATACTGCTTTTAAAGTACCTACCTGGTATGGAGTAGAATTTAAAGCCAATTTCGAGAGAAATAGTGGTGCCTATTTAGATCCTAGTTTAACTGTGCCCGAAGACGGCCTGTATAGTGTAGGTGTAAGCGTATCGTTAGCTAAGGGTTTACTAATGAATGAGAGGATGGCTTCGTTAAAAAAGGCTAAATTTTTTAATGAACAATCTAAGGTAAAAAGAGATTTATTGGTTAATGATATTATTTATCAAGCTAGTATTGCATATTTTAAATGGTTGGAAGCCAAGAATGAAGAAGCTATTATTTTTAATTTTTTTAAAAATGCTCAACGAAGGTTTATAGCTATTAAACGAAGTGCGGAAGTTGGAGATTTAGCCTCTATAGATTCTGTAGAAGCTAAGATTACCCTAAAAAATAGAGCATTAAGTCTAGAATCTGCCAAGTTAAAAAGTACTAAGGCAGCTCTTGTAGCAAGCAATTATTTATGGGTTGAGGGGATACCTCTCGAAATTAAAAATCATGTCGTACCCAAATCTATTTCGGTTGAAGAACTAGATCAAGTTTTAATGGCAACGGAATATCTTGAAGATCTGGTAGATCAATCTGGTCATCCAAAAGTAAAGTATTTAGATTATAAAATTGAAATGTTAGATCTTGATAAAAGACTGAAATCTAATAATTTATTGCCGAGAATAGATGTTCAGTATAATTTTTTGTCAGAAGATTATAGTCCTATCAACAGCTTTAATACAAATAATTACAAAGCATTTATAACAGTTGATTTTCCCATTTTTTTAAGAAAAGAAAGAGGTGATTTAAAAATGTCTAAAATTAAGGTTCAAGAAGCCACGTATGAGCGATCATTAGAATTATTAGAAATTCAAAATAATATAGACGCGGCTAAAACAGAATTAACTTCATTGAATAGCCAAAGAGCGATTATAAGAGATAATGTTGCCAATTACCAAATGCTACTTCAGGGGGAAGAGCGTAAATTTGGAATGGGAGAAAGCTCTTTATTTCTTATCAATTCTAGAGAAAAAGGCCTGATAAGTGCAAGGCTAAAAGAAAATAATGTTTTTATTAAACAATTAACCTCAATTACCAAGCTTTTTAAATCAATGGGTAGAATTCCTGAAAACATGATGGAATAATACTAGGGACTTAGTTTTAATCTAATAAATAAGATCTTAGTTCATCATAAGATTTAATATTGATAGCGACCTTCTTTTTGTTAATTACTTCTTGTATTTGTTGAGGATATGCGATGGTTTCTTTAATCACCGGTTCAACGCTTTCTAAAAATTTAACAGGATGTGCAGTTTCTAAAAAGATGCCTTGTAAATCATTAAATTGAGCTAAATATTGTTTTAAACCCAAGTACCCCACTGCACCATGAGGATCGCAGATATAACCACTGTGATCAAATACTTTTTTAATAGCTTTTCTAGTTTCATCATCAGAAAATGAATACGATTGTAAATGCTGTTTCAACAACTCAAAATCATTGTTATAAATCTCCTGAATTCTAACAAAATTACTAGGATTACCTACATCCATTGCATTTGAAATCGTAGGAATAGAATTTATAGGGATATAGCTGCCCGTTTCTAAGTAATTTGGAACTACCGCATTGGCATTAGTTGCAGCAATAAACTGTTGAATTGGTAAACCAAGCTGTTGCGCCATCATTCCGGCACAAATATTACCAAAGTTACCACTAGGTATTGAAAAGACCACATCCTTAGTTTTATTTTCTAATTGTTTGTAGGCAAATACAAAATAAAACATTTGGGGTAGCCATCGTGCTACATTAATAGAATTGGCAGAGGTGAGTTGGCGAACATTTGTAATATCCTTATCAAGAAAGGCGTTCTTAACCATGCGTTGGCAGTCATCAAAATTACCATCTACTTCTAAAGCTACAATGTTCTGGCCTAAAGTGGTAAGTTGCTTTTCTTGAACCTCACTTACTTTACCCTTAGGGTATAAAATAACCACATTAACCCCTTTAACTCCTAAAAAACCACTAGCAACAGCGCCACCAGTATCTCCAGAGGTAGCCACCAAAACTGTAACTTCTTTTTTGTTATCTTGGTTGAAGTGAGCTAAACACCTAGCCATAAATCGAGCTCCAACATCCTTAAAGGCCATAGTAGGGCCGTGGAAAAGCTCTAACGCAAAGACATTGTTTTCAACTTTAACAATTGGAAAATTGAAGTCTAGTGTATCTTCAACAATGTGTTTGAGGCTATTAGCGTCTATATCGTTACCTACAAACTGATTAATAAAAGCATAAGCAAGTTCATGGTTAGAAATATCATTGATATTTTGAATGTATTTTTGTGGTATAGGATTTATCTTCTCTGGAAAGTACAAGCCCCTATCTGGAGCAATACCTTGAATAACAGCGTTTTTAAAAGAAACTTTTGGTGATTGTTGTTCTAAACTATAATATTTCATGAGTTGAAGTACTTTATTTTTGATTGAGAATTTTAATGCCTTGTTGATTAATGGTAGAATTATAGATAAAAAATGGAATTTGAGTTTTAAGATAAGTTTGCTCCATCACTTGACTCACCTTTTTAGCAATAGATTCACTTTTACTAAAAGCAAATAAAGAAGGTCCAGATCCAGAAATACCACAACCTAATGCTCCAGCATTCAAAGATGCCTTTTTAACTTCTTCGAATGAAGGAATTAATTGAGAGCGGTAAGGTTCTACAATGTAATCGTGTAAAGATTGACCAAACAAGTCAATATCATTAGTGTGCAAGGCATGAACTAGGCTACCCACATTACCCCATTGTTTGATGGCATCTTTTAATGCGACCTGTTGCGGTAAAATAGCCCTAGCATCTGATGTTTTAACCTCTATTTGTGGATGAATAATGCTAACATAAAGTTTATCTATACTGGGGAGTTGAATAATTTGTAATGGGTCTGTTGAATGTACTAAGGTAAATCCACCCAATAAGGCTGGAGCCACATTGTCTGCTATAGGCGAACCGCAGGCCAAACGCTCGCCCTCACGTGCAAATTGTATCAATTCATTTTCAGTAAACGGATAATTTAATAAAGCATTAAGGGCAAATACCGCTCCGGCAGCACTGGCGGCACTACTGCCAATCCCACTTCCTGGTTTAATATTTTTATAGATTTCAATGTCAAAACCAAAATGTATAGGTTCTCTAAGGCTGTTTAGTAAAGCGAAACCTGCTGCTCCTGCCACGTTGTTTTTTGCTTCTAAAGGCAAGTCAATGCCTTCAATTTTACTAATTGTAATGCCAGGTTGATTAGATTTTCTAACCACCATTTCATCCCCTATATCATTCAAGCAACAACCTAAGATATCAAATCCGCAAGATATATTAGCAATGGTTGCTGGACTAAATATTTTTATTTCGTTCATTGGTTAACGGTTCTAATAATATCTCCAAAAATTCCTGAAGCCGTAACTTCTGCACCAGCACCTGCGCCTTTAACGATAAGCGGTTGTTCTTGGTATCTATCTGTGTAAAACAATACAATATTGTCCTTACCATCAAGATTATAAAAATCATGAGTACTCGGTATTTCTTGCAAACCAACATTGGCTTTTCCATCATTAAATTCTGCTACGTATTTTAAACGACAGCCTCGTTGATGTGCATTATTGTATAGCTCTTGAAAATAGGCTTCTTCACGACCAAGGGTCTCTATAAATTCTGAGACGCTATCTGCTTGTTGAGATGTTTTAGGTAAAAAACTATTATTAGTAATATGATCTAGTTCCATCTTTATGCCACTTTCTCTAATGAGGATGAGTATTTTTCTTGCCACATCAATACCACTTAAATCAATTCTTGGATCGTGTTCTGTGTAGCCTTCTTCGCCGGCCTTTAGAACAATATCCTTAAAAGTATCTTGGCCAACGTAATTATTAAAAATAAAATTTAAACTACCCGATAAAACAGCTTGAATTTTAGTGACTCTATCACCCGAATTGATTAGGTTTTTTAACGTATCTATTATAGGTAACCCTGCACCTACATTGGTTTCGAATAAAAAAGGCGCACTGTATTGGCGCGATAGTTTTTTAAGTTCTTGATAATTCTCAAAATCTGAAGAACAGGCCACTTTGTTACACGCTACTACTGCGATGCTTTGCTTTAGATATTTTTGATAATAGTTTGGTAAATCATTATTGGCTGTAGTATCTACAAATACACTGTTTCTGAGGTTTAAATCTTTAACATGGTTAAAAAAGCCATCAAAACTTGTTGTGAACTCACTGCTCTTTAGTTGGGGTAGCCAGTTGTCTAAATGGATTCCTTTATTATTAAAAAGCATAGTTTTTGAATTCGAAATTCCAACCACTCTTAAATCAATGTGCAATTGCTTTTTAAGAAAGGATTGTTGCTGCTTTATTTGTTCTAAAAGTTTGGCTCCTACATTACCAACTCCTACCACAAATAAATTGATTTGTTTAATGTGATCCTCAAAAAAGGCGGCATGTAGTACGGTGAAAGCTTTTTTGACAGCTTTTTTATTGATAACAGCAGAGATATTTCTTTCTGTAGAACCTTGTGCAATAGCTCTAATATTAACATTGTTGTGCCCTAGATGACTAAACATTTTACCGCTAATGCCTTGATGAGATTTCATCTGATCGCCAACAAGAGCAATTATCGCCAGGTCTTTTTCTACTATCATCGGATCAATTTGCTTTTGTAATATTTCATAGGCGAACTGAGCATCAATAACTTGTTTGGCTTTTTCAGCTACACCTAAATCAACTGCTACACTTATAGAGTGTTCACTCGAAGCTTGTGTGATGAAAATTACATTAATCTTCTCCATTAATAAGGCCTCAAAAAAACGTTTTGAAATGCCTGGTACGCCAACCATACCATTGCCTTGTAAGGTAAGCATGGCTATATGATCAATATGACTAATACCGGTAATGACTTCACTTTTATTGGTAATGTTTTCAGAAATTAAGCTACCTTTTTCTTCTGGTTTTAGTGTGTTTTTTATGGCAATAGGAATGGATTTATTGAGGGCTGGCTGTATAGTAGGAGGGTAAATAACTTTAGCACCAAAATAAGACAGTTCCATAGCTTCTTCATATGAAATTTGCGGTATAGGCATGGCCTGTTTTACCAGCTTAGGATTGGCTGTGTATAAGCCACTAACATCTGTCCAAATTTCTAAAACATCAGCATCAATTACATTGGCTAAAAGGGCAGCCGTATAATCTGAACCCCCACGGCCTAAAGTAGTAATATCGTTGTTATTGTTTGAGGCTATAAAACCAGGAAATAGAGCAATATCAAATTGATTTTTGCTAAAGGCTTTTTTTAGATTGTAGTAAGTGTTATTGTAATCTACTTGAGCATTAAGATAATCTCCATTCGCTTTAATTAAAGATTTAGCATCAAAAAGAGTGACCTCTAAATTTTTAGAACGCATGTAATTGTAAATGATCTTAGAAGACAATATTTCACCGGTACTTATGATACTTGCTTCAGACTTAGCCGATAAATCTCTTAAGGTAAAGACACTATGTAGTCTATCTTTAAGAGCGTTAATAACAAGTTTAACATCCTGTATCGTGTCGTTTTGATTGCGATGACTTATTAAGTCTTTAATAATACTGAGGTGTGTATCTTCAATTTGATTCACAAATTTAATATAATTATCATCTGCATTTTTGGCTAAATATGCAGATTTAATTAAGAGATTAGTAATACCGCCGATGGCAGAAACTACCACAATATTATTTTTAGGTTTTTTAGAAACGATTTCAACTACTTTAGCAATATTTTTTGCAGAACCAACGGAAGTTCCTCCAAATTTTGAAACTATCATTATATGAAATATTATATTTTGTAATGGTTTGATTTATATGAAATAAATAGACGTGTGCGAAAATAATATAATAACAACCCCCTAAAGGGTAGTAGTAATAGAAGTAGTGCCAACGGTAGTGTTGGTTATAGTGAAGCGGATATTTATTTTTGTTAAATGCACGAAGCAAATATATATGTTTTTTTTAAACATTTCTATATTATTTATAGAACTCGATAATTTTTATCAATAATATTTTTAGGTCTATAAATTAACGATGTTTTGATAAAACGACTATTTAAAAATTATGAATATGATAAAAAAAGGCTGTTAGTAATTTAACAGCCTTCTTGATGATTTATTTTGTTGTTTTTCCTTTATTGATTTTAATTGATAGCTTGTTGTTTTTTTCATCTAAGTCAAGCTTAATGGAGTCATTTTCATTGAGGTTTGCATTAACAATCTCTTCGGCCAGAGCATCTTCAATATACTTTTGAATGGCTCTTTTTAAAGGTCTAGCTCCATACTTTTTGTCAAAACCTTTATCCACAATAAAATCTTTAGCTTTTTCTGTAAGTGTTAGGTGGTAGCCAAGTTTAGCTATTCGTGCATAAAGTTTTTCGAGTTCAATATCTATAATAGCGTGAATGTCTTTTCTCTCAAGAGCATTGAAAATAATAACATCGTCTATTCTATTTAAAAACTCTGGTGCAAAGCTTTTTTTCAACGCATTTTCTATCACACTTTTTGCGGCCTCATCTGCCTGAGCTTTTTTGGCTGCTGTTCCAAATCCAACACCAGTACCAAAGTCTTTAAGCTGACGTGAACCGATATTTGAGGTCATGATGATTATAGTATGCCTAAAATCTATTTTTCTGCCTAAACTATCTGTAATATAACCGTCGTCTAATATTTGTAGTAACATATTGAATACATCTGGATGAGCTTTTTCAATCTCATCTAATAGAACTACGGCGTAAGGCTTTCGTCTTATTTTTTCAGTTAATTGCCCGCCTTCTTCGTAACCTACATATCCAGGAGGAGCTCCAATAAGTCTAGAGATAGCAAATTTCTCCATGTACTCGCTCATGTCAATTCTTACAAGCGCATCTTGAGAATCGAACAATTCTGTAGCCAAAATTTTTGCCAATTGGGTTTTACCCACCCCAGTTTGTCCTAAAAAGATAAAAGAGCCTATAGGCGTGTTAGGATCTTTTAATCCTATCGTGTTTCTTT
>JAUIJW010000067.1 GCA_030431085.1 Bacteroidia bacterium | reverse complement strand
ACTATTTCTTTAAAATTTACCTCCATGTGTTTTAAATTTAAAAGTTTGCAAAGATATATATAAACCCAAAAAGAATGTATTTTTGTAAAACTTTTTAATTTTATTTAAATGTTTCAACTGGGTAAAACGATTGTGTCTGAAGAGATTCTAGAAAGAGAGTTTGTTTGTAATTTAAGTGCTTGTAAAGGAGCTTGTTGTATAGATGGTGAAGCTGGTGCGCCTCTTGAGCCTGAAGAAACTATAATTTTAGATAAAATTTACCCAACTGTAAAGCCGTTTTTAAGACCGGAAGGGATTAAGGTTATTGAAGAAGAAGGAACCTATACAGAAAATGAAGAAGGGGAGCTAGAAACACCGCTAATTAATGGTGCAGATTGTGCGTATGTAATTTTTGATAAGAACAATGTTGCACTTTGTGGTATAGAAGAGGCGTATAATCAAGGAGAGATAGATTTTAAAAAGCCAATATCTTGTCATTTATATCCTATCAGAATACAGGATTATAGTGAATTTGCTGCAGTTAACTACCATCAATGGGATATTTGTGATGATGCTTGCAGCTTAGGAAAAGAATTGCAAGTGCCAGTATATCAGTTTGTAAAACAAGCGTTGATAAGAAAATTTGGAGAGGCTTGGTATAGTGAATTAGAGGAGGTGGCAAAGAACCATTTAAAATAGAATGCAATCACCAATCTAGAGTGTTAAAATTTTCTTAATTTTGAATGCATAGAATTGTTTGAATCATGTTTAAACAATAATGTAATACTCTAAATGGCATCCAAAAAATCAAAAATACTCGGCTTGATTTTATTGTTATATTCTGTGGCAAATTTTGCACAGGTAGTAGACAGTGCCTTTGTTACTAAAAAAAACCAAGAAATATCTATGTTGAGGTATGAAGGCAAACTTCAACAAGCCTATGATTTAAGTGAGCAATTCACCCAGTTTTTAGAACAAAAATCGGCATCGCCCAAGTTTTTAGCAGAGAGTTATTTTACCAAATCTAGAATAGAAATTGAATTAGGCAAATATAGCCAAGCTTATCAAAATTTTACAGTAGCCCAAAACCTATTCTCTAGTCTTAATGACAGTATGGGCCTAGCCAAGGTGTACAATATTAAAGGGGTATACTACTATTACGATAATAACCTAGATAGCACCTTGTTTTATTATAAAAAATCCTTTGAAATTAAAAAGAAAAAAGATTTTAGTAAGCAAGAAATGGCAGTATCGGCCTATAATCTAGCGATGGTTTATGAAGATGTAGGTGTACAAGATAAAGCCATGGAACTATATTTGGAAGCAGAAAAGTATTTAAAAGCGAATACCGAATTCACCTCGTTTTTACCAGATGTATATATTGGTATAGCGCATATATACAAATATAAAAGTGAGTATGCCAATGCAGAAAAATATGCCGAGAAAGCTTATCATATAGGGTTAGAGTCTTATGGAGAATGGAATCCTAATATGACTTTTATTTATATCTCATATGCGAATATATTAAGAATTAAGAAGAAGTATAAAGAGGCCATTGCCTTAATTGAAAAAACCGTTAAAATTAGAGAAGATAATTATGGCGAGAACCATCGGTGGACTTGCGAAAGTTATAAAAACTTAGGAGAGGTTTATGATTTGGATGAACAATATCAAATGGCAGAGAAATACTTTAAAAAAGCGATTGACGTAGGTTTGAAGAATGACTTAGAGCTCTATTTAGCCTATTCTTATCAAGCATTAGCTAGAAGTTATATCAATAGGAAAATAAAAGGAGAGGAAGCTACAGAACTGATAAAAAAAGCAGAACGTATTCTTAAAAATATCTATGGAGATTATAATGATATCGTGGCAGAAATTTATACTGATGCGGCGGAGAATGCGCTAAATTTTAGTCGTAAAGATGTTTTTTTTAAATTTATAGAAAAAGCAAAAAAGGCCTCAGAATATGATGCCGATAACCTTAAGAAAACCACCTCACCATTTCAGGCATTAAATGCCTTGAATTTGGAAGGCGATTGGTATTTAGAACGTTATAAACTTACTCAAGAGATTTCCTATTTGGAGAAAAAATATGCATTGCTAGACGAACAGTTGGCATTAAATAAATTAATACAAGAGAACTTCTCTTCAGAGATTTCTAGAATTGCTATGGCTAATGATTCCAGAGATATCTTTGAAGATGGTTTGAATACTTGCTGGGCTCTTTATCATCAAACAGAAGATAAAAAATATATAGAAAAAGCATTCGAACTTTCTGAAACCAATAGAAATACGTCATTGCTAGAAGGACTGCAAGATTCTAAGTTTAAACTATATAGTGGTATACCTGAGGATTTATTGGAGTTAGAGCAACAAATAAAACAGGATCTTACCAGAACCAAGATGAATCTTTATTATGAGAAAACATCGGCTAAACCAGACAAAAAATACTTAAAAACTTTATTAGATGATAGAATTAGAATTGGTGGAAGACTGGATAGTTTGCATTTCATCTTTGAGAAAAATTATCCGAAATATACTAATCTAAAATATCAAGATAAGGTTATTAACATAGAGGATGTACAAGAAGAATTAGATGATGATACGCAGTTAATCACCTATTTTTTAGGAGACGAAAATCTTTATTCCTTTAATGTTACAAAGAATAATGTTACTTTATTGAAAGGTAATGTTGCAGAAGCTTTAGTTAATGGAATTGGTAAAATAAAAGATCATCTTATACGGAGAAACGATTTAAAAAGTTTGAGCAATGACTTGTATCTCTATCTAATAAACCAGCAACTGGATAGAGAAAGAACGAAGGTTGTAATAATTCCAGATCATGTTTTAAATTACATCCCTTTTGAAATACTAGCCGATAAGAGTGGAAGGTACTTAATTCAAGATTATACCATAAGCTATAGTGGGTCTGCTAGACTTTACCTCGAGTTGAAAAATGACTATTTTAATTATGAAAATCCCAATTATTGGATAGGGTTTTCACCAACTTTTTTCGGTAACCAAACTGTCTCTGCTGCGAATAATGAGGTGACGGAAATATCAAAAATTTTAAAAGGAGAATACTTAACAGGAGAGGCCTCAAAAAAAGAGAATTTTTATAAGCATAAGGATGATTATTCTATACTACATTTAGCCACGCATGCGACTATAGACCATGAAAATCCGCTCTATAATAAGTTGGTTTTTAGTGATGGTCATTTGACCTCTGCAGAAATATATGATTCAAAAATTAAAGCTAATTTGGCTGTGTTAAGTGCTTGTAATACAGGGTTTGGAAAGTTAGAAAAAGGTGAGGGCGTAATGAGTATGGCCCGTGCTTTCAATTATGCAGGGGTGCCATCGGTGCTGATGAGTTTATGGAAAGTGCCAGATAAAGAAACTAAAAAGATCATGATTAACTTTTACAAGTTTTTAAATCAAGGAATGTCTAAAAGTGAAGCCCTGCAAAGAGCCAAAATACTTTACTTGTCAACTACCCAAGACGACAATTTAAAGCACCCATTTTATTGGTCTGGTTTTGTGTTAAATGGCAATACAGTAGCGTTAAAACAATCGCAAAATAAATACCTCTTGGCGGGAGGTATTCTAGTTGTTTTCGGAGCAATTTTTTTAATAATTAAGAAGAGGGGTTTAGTCTAGTTATTTTAGTTGGGTAAGTATATTTTTAACTTCTTCAACGTTATAATGCAGATATTGATGATCTAACATATGTTGAAACTGTAATTTGGCATTTTTTTGATCATTATTATTCAAATAAGCTAAACCTAAGTACCAATTTGCCAATTGGTTTAAATTCTTAACTTCATCATTAGCTATAGAACTATCTGCAATAGGTTTAAGTAATAATATGGCTTTTGTTGGTTTGTCAAGGGCCATATAACACATGGCTTGGTAGAATGAAGAAGTTTCTTTTTTTAATCCAGGGGCATCATTAAATAAATGAAGAGCTTTATTGTAGTTGCCATTTTCATAGGCCACAAAAGCACTTTGTTTAATACTCATTTCATTATTTTCACCTCTAACTACGGGCATTACTACATTTCTGTAGGGTTTAAAATGATCTACATAAATTGTTTCAGGAGAAGGGCTATTGTAAAAAGAAATCCATAATAACAATACAATCGAAGCAGCAATTGTACTTACAAACCACCATTTTTTATAAAGAGGCAATACCTTTCTCTTGTTTTGAATTTTATTTTCGCAATGTTGTAACTTCTCTTTAATGAGATCTTGATTACTAGCCTTAATGGCCACTTTAAGATTCTTTTGAAAAGTAAATTCATCTTGAAAGGCTTGATCAGTTTTTAACAACTCGTTAAAAGCAACTCTTTCTTGAGGGTTTAAGGAGTTTTCAAAATATTTATCGATTAAATCGAAATTGTTCATAGCGCGTTCTTTATCAGTTCTTTTAGATGCTTAATACATCTTGATTTTTGACTTTTTAATACTTTTTTATCACTATACTCTAAAACTTCTGTAATCTCATCTAGAGTAAAACCTCTGTAGAGATGTAAATTTAAGATTTCTTTACATCTTTTACCCAGTTGTTCATAACACTTTTTGTACAGTGCTTGTTGTTTAGTTAGTTTTTGGGGATAAAGGTTAACATTTAATTCGGTAAAATTTTCATTAAGATGATAATCTTCTATAGAATGATGCCTTCCTTGATCTCTAAAATGCTGATAGATTTTGTTTTTTCCAATAGCAATCAGATACGTTGAGATACTACTTTTGAGCTCGCTAAGCTTTCCCTCAACAATATTATCATGTAAAGCCAAAATAGTATCTTGATATATATCTGCGGCATGTATCATTTCAACATTATGCTTTAAAGCAAATTTTAAAAAAAAGTCTCTGTGTTCTAAATAGACTTCTTCCAAAGCATTGATATTGCCCTTCTTTATTTCTTCTATAATATGTTTAGAAGTATGATTTGCCATATTGAACAAAGAAAAGAAAATCTACTTAATTTTAGAAAGAACTTTTTAATATATTCATCTTACTAAGATGTAGGTAGCTGTGTATTTTTACTATAAGCGTTTAATTCTGATGTTTTTAAATTTAAGTTCAGAGCCGTGACCTAAAAAAGCAATATGACCATTGTGTCTTTTTAGCCCTGGATGCTCTTTGCCATCTAAGGTGCCATTTTGTGTGGCGTTCTTTAAATTGCCATCTAAAATAACTGTACCATTGAGGGTTACTTTTATATGATCTCCTTTTACCATTACCTCTTGATAATTCCATTCACCAATAGGATTTAAATGGCCTTTTTTAGCGGCAATAATTCCATAAACCGAACCATGATACTGCCAATCTTTTAAATTGGCATAAATGTCTGCAGTATTGTCTAAAATTTGTATCTCTTTGGCCGCATAGGCAGCATCTCCTTCTAATGGTGCATGTACCCCTAGTCCGTTATTGGCTCCAGGGGTTAATTTAAACTCAAACCTGAAAATAAAATCACTGTATTCTTCGGCAGTATAAAGATTACCATGTCCTCCATTTTTTGGGCGAACAACAATGTTTTGATTTTCTACTAAATAATCTGTTTTATTACCTATCCAGTGCGATAGGTCTACACCATTAAACAACGATTCAAAGCCTTGCTTTTTTTCTTCTTCACTTAATGAATCATTTCCAGAAGGGATTTCTTTTACATATACATTTCTAAATCCTAAATCTTCTCCATGGGCTTGTAATTCAATAGCTTCTTTGGCAAAAATTGCTTGTTTTCTATCCCAATAATTTTCTAAAATGACATTATCTGTAACCAAAACACCATTAAGGTGAACTGTAACACGTTCTCCAACCATTTTAATTCTAAACGTATTCCATTCATTTATAGGGTTATCTGCAACTTTAAGTGGTTTGCTTTCATGTTTTTGGTTGTTGTATAATCCTCCACTCCCCACTTGGGCACCTACATCTGTTCTAGCGATGTCCCAAATTTGCACTTGTGGTGTTCCTCTAAGGTAAATACCACTATCTCCACCATTGGTAATTTTCCAATCTACCAACATTTCAAAATCGCCATAATCTTTAATGGTACAAATATTATTATAGCCTTCCCCTTTAAAACCGATGACTCCATCTTTTACAAACCAATCTTTTAACATTTGGTTGTTGGCTTTTTCTTGGGCTTGGGCTAATTGTTTTGCCGACATTTTACCTCTAGCAATTGGATTTTCAACTAAACCTTCCCAGCCAGTTAAATCTTTACCATTGAATATGGATATAAATCCAGGTTCATCAGACATATTATCTAAAAATTCTTTGATATCTATCTTCACATATTGACTATCTGGCCCAGTCAATTTCTCAGCACTTTTTGTCACAATTTCTCTAACTACATTCCCTTCAAATTTTTGTTTTGAATTTGGAGTAGGAAGGGCAATTCTTACGGCAGATTGTGCAGCGGCCAAATCAACTTCATCATCTTCAAGAAACGAACCTACAAATACCAAAGACAAGAATGTTTTTATATTACCACAAGCATAAATTAATTGCTTTTTCTCGTTTGAGTTTTGAAGTAAATTTTCTGTCTTTCTTAACAATAATAACTTTTGGTCATCTGTTTGTGCTGATTTAACAACTTTTTGAAAATAAGTTTTTAAAGCCAAGGCTCTTGAATCCTTATTTTTTGAGCTACTAATGGCTTGGAAAAGAAAAGGTAATGCATCATCATTCCTCCAATTAGCCAATGCTGAAATTGCTGATTTTTGTAAAGAAGGATCGCTGTCGTGTAAACTATTGGTAATAACTTTTAATGATTCATCATTTTGTAATGCAGGAAGAATTGGTAAGTATTTTTCTTTAGAATTAGTTCGGTTAAAGGCATTTAAAATAATACTTGATGGTTTATCTTCGCTTCTATCGACTACAGTAATAATTGCTTTTTGCACATTAGCAATAGCATTTTGATTTGTAGTATTTTCCAATAGAGTCAATAATTTTGGAATTTTATTTTCACTTGCTAAAGAGGGTAATGCATTATATACCGCATTATTTAACTCTTTATCTCCTTCTTGTAATAAAGCCAAAGCAGCGTCAAATTGAGAAGTAGCATTTCTTGCAGCCCATATATTTACAATCACAGTTTTATTACTACTAGGCAAATTTTGTGTGCTTAGATTTTTTGCATCTTCGGTACTGCATAATTTAAGTAAAGAAGATTCGATTTCTATCCGTTCTTGAGATGTTGTAGGTTGATTTAATTTGGTTGTTAATAAAGGAATAGCTATTTCTTTATTTTGATGCGCAAGAGCCTTAATCCCCGCAATTTTTAAAGATGCATTTTTACTGTTTAATGCTGGTTTAATACATGCATTCAATACGTCTTGTGAAGAGTCAGATTCTAGTAAGTATATTATTTGCGGTTTGACTTGTTCATTGGCAGACCGATAGGCTTTGACCCATTGGGCGCTGCTTTTTTGATTTAAAGATGTTTTAGCAATATCAATTATTGCGCCCGTATATTTGATGTTAGAATTCTTAGTTTCTTTAATTAGGGTTTTGTTAAAAGAATCTCCTTTATTTTCACTTAAAAGTAATAACCCGGCAAGGCGGTAATGCCATTGATTTTGAGACTTGCAATGTTTTAATAATTGCTGAGCGACCAAGTTGCTATTGCCAATATTGCCACTAATTTGAGAGTTTTGACCATAATCAATAAATGCCATTATGGCTTTACGATAATCTAAAGAGAATTTAGCCTTTTTTACAGCACTTAATAAGACTGGATATGAAGAAGGGGCTCCAATATTTCCTAAAGCTTCTAAAGCATATTTAACAATAGTGTCGTTATCGATGGTAGCTAATTGTTCAATATATTGAGCAGAAGGTAGGTATTTTAATCTACCTAAGGTATTGATAAACGCCACTTTTTTGTCTTGGTCGGCATTGATCATAGCTGTTAGTATCGCCTGTGAGGCTTCTAATGACCCAATTGCGTATAGAGTAGCTAAGGCGGGTTGGTATAATGCATCACTTTTGAGTAGAGAGCTTAGAAAAGAAACACTCTTGTTACTGGCACAATGCTGTAATCTCTCTATTAAAAAAGTCTTTACTTCATTATTATCACTTTGTTCGATAGCTTGGATAAAGGCAGTTTCAACGAGGTTGTTTTTTATCTCAGGTTCTAAACCGCCACTGTATGCAGCAAGAGTTTGTAGGGCATATCTTACTTGCGTATCATTTCCTGTGCCGACAGGAACTAACAGGTCACAAAACGCTAAAATGCCGGGCTCATCCAGATCAATAATTTGCTGCATGGCCTTATGAGCTTGTTGTACATCATTTGTTGGCATTTGTGCTAAAATATCAGCAACTTTTGTATTCAAAGTTCTGTTAATTTGCGCTTCAATAGTTTGTGTTAAACAAAAAATAACACTAAGAATTAAAAGGTATTTTTTTCTCATTTTTACTGATATTATTGAGCCCAAGCGGTTCTCATTGGTTGATTAATTAATCTATTGGCTTCTTCGTCATTGATAAATTGTTGTTTAACAGGATCAAACTCAAGAGTTCTTCCTAATCTTAGAGCGATAACACCCATGTTGACAATGGTAGCAGAGCGATGCCCATTAAGTTCATTTAAGGCAAATTTCTTTCTAGTTTTGACAGAGTCGGTAAACAAACTAATTTGCTCTTCAGGGTCTGGCATACTATCAATCAAACCTTGAATATTGGGGATAGTAGATTTAAATCCGTTATAAATTTTACCATCGGGACCGTCAATATATGCTGCATTTTTGTCGGAGTTTGCACCATCCAGTATAATTTGACATCCATCATCATAAGTAAATATAATTTTACGCCAAGTGCCAACGGCGTCATAATGCTGTTGTGGAGCATCGATTTCTACTTTAATAGGACTTGTATGATCTTTGCCTAAAAAATATTGTACAGGATCGATATAATGCTGCCCCATATCGCCTAAACCTCCGCCATCATAATCCCAATACCCTCTAAAAGTAGCATGTACCCTGTGCGGATTATATGGTTTCTCAGGAGCAGGACCTAGCCACATATTATAATCTAGAGTACTAGGTACTGGTTGTGGACTTAGGTTTTCTTTGCCTACCCAATAAAATTTCCAATTAAAACCAGTTATACCACTAATGGTAACTTTTAAAGGCCATCCTAAAGCACCACTATCTACTACCTTTTTTAATTTCCTTACCGGAGTGCCCATGCCATAAAAATTATCTTTAAACCTAAACCAAGTATTAAGCCTAAACATGGCACCATGCTGTTGCATAGCTTCAACAACTTTTTGACCTTCACCAATGGTGCGTGTCATGGGTTTTTCACACCAAACATCTTTCCCAGCTTGAGCTGCCATGATCGACATAATACCATGCCAATGGGGTGGTGTAGCAATGTGTACAATATCAATGTCTGGTCTGGCAAGTACCTCTCTAAAGTCGCGATAGCCTTTAACTGAATTGTCAGTTTTGGCCAATGTCTTGGCTAAATGGTTACTATCGGTATCGCAAACCGCTAAAAGCTTAGTGCCTTCATAGTTGAGGTGGTTTTGCCCCATGGCTCCAACACCAATAACTGCTTTGGTAAGCTGATCGCTCGGAGGAATAAAACTTGGCCCTCCTAAAACATGCCTTGGAATAATAGTGATACCTGAAGTAATTAGAGCAGATTTTTTAACAAAATCTCTTCGAGAGGTTGAATTTTTTTTTGTCATGATATATATTTTGGCTAGGTAAAAAATTAGCAGCAATAAATATAGCAGAACAGATTAAAAATGATAATTTTAATAGGCAAACAGCACAAAATCGATGATGTTTGTTAATTTTTGTATAATAAACTAAAAAATATACATATTCGGGACTGTCTTAAGAGGAGTTTTACATCATAAACCTGTAGTTGAGAGATAGTAATACCGATTTTCTATCTCCTATTAAACCAAATTCACTCCTAAGCATCCACCTTTTGTTATGTTGATATTGGATGCCGAAAATACCATTCCACATTTCTCTTAAGTTTTTATCAAGAGAATAACGTACTGTTCCGTTGCCGTCAGCTTGGTCAATATTTTCTACGATAGGCGTTAAAACTTTATCGGCTACAATTTTTTGAGGAACGGTAGCTTCATTATTATACCAATTGTAATAATCGGAAACGATGCCATCTTTTTTTTCAAAAAAACCAGGTATGGCATCGATTAATCGAAGACTTCCAGAAGAGGTGCCAGAGGTATTGATGCGCATTGCACCAGCCCAAAAAGTAATATTACGTTCAGGGTGTTGGTTAAATTTAAAGGCTCGGCCAAACCTTAAGCCTAGTACATTAACTGGTACTGCCTCATTTAATAATTCGGGTTTATTCCACGTAAAGTTGGCATCTACAGAAACAAAAAAATCTCCAACACCAAAGGCACTCATCACGCCAAAACCTACCGTAGAGGCACTTTGTTCTACCACCGATTTTAAATTGACTGGATAGGTTAAATTAACTTCAGTGTTGAGTTTAGCATAACCAAAAATACCATAGACATTTAAAAACGGAAAAACCCATAAATCTGGCCGTACATTAATGGTATATGAGTTGTTA
>JAUIJW010000066.1 GCA_030431085.1 Bacteroidia bacterium | reverse complement strand
GGTTTTAATGGCACCAGGATCTTCTTTAGGAGGTGCAAGACCAAAGGCTAACATATTAGATGAAAATGGAGAACTATGGATTGCAAAATTTCCTTCAAAAAACGATACCATAGACAAAGCTGCGTGGGAATATTTGGCATACCAACTGGCTATTAAAGCAGGAATCCACATGGCACCATCTAAAATTGAAAAGATCTCTGGCAACTATCACACCTTTTTTACCAAAAGGTTTGACCGTGAAGAAGGATGCAGACTTCATTTTGCTTCTGCTATGACCATGACAGGAAATAACGAAGATACCATAAGAGATAATCCTGCAAGCTATTTGGAATTAGCAGAGTTTATCCAAAATCAGGGAGCAATGGTTAATGATAATTTAGAGCAGTTATGGCGTAGGATAGTATTTAACATTGCAATTTCCAACACAGACGATCATTTACGAAACCACGGATTTATGTTGACCAATCAGGGTTGGATATTATCGCCTGCCTATGATTTAAACCCTTCCATAGATAAAGATGGTCTGGCACTTAATATAGATATGGATAATAATGCACTAGACTATGATTTAGCAAAAAGTGTAGGCGAGTTTTTCCGTTTAGATAACGAGCAAATGGATAAAATTATTCAAGACGTATTGACTGTGGTGGCAACTTGGCAAAAGGTGTCTAAAGAAATTGGTATTTCTAAAAAAGAGCAACAAGTAATGCGTAAAGCTTTTAATCTATTGTAATTTACAGTATAACGATTATGTATCTCATACTTTGGATGTGTTAATGTTTTGTGTATATTTGCAGTATAGTAATTATGTAAATTATTTATGCAAATTAAAAATACAACTTTAAAAAAGATTCTACAGGGAGAAGGTATTTCTTCAGGTTATTCCTTTCGTGGTAAGATTGAAGATGACCCTAACGGTGAATTAAAGGTAGTGCAGCTGAAAGACCTAATAAATGATTACACCGCTATTGGCAAAGAGTGTTATAGGGTGTCTGCAGAAGGTATAAAAGAAAAATACATCTTAAAAGATGGTGATATTTTATTTATTTCTAAAGGTCAGAATAACAATGCAGTTGCCTTCTCTACAGATAATCTACAAGGCAGGTATATAGCTTCGTCTGCACTGTTTGTGATTGAGGTAAACCGCTTAAAAGCAAACCCAAATTATATTGCGTGGTACATCAACCAGCCGCCAGTTCAAAACTATATCAAACAAAATTTAACGGGTACGTACACACCTACGGTTAACCGTAAAGTAGTAGAAAATATTCCAATTAAATTGCCTAGTGTAGAGCAGCAAGACCAAATAGCAGCATTGGGTGCATTGGCTATTGTAGAAAAGAATTTACGTGCAAGATTATTGGAAAATAGAGAAACTCTAATAAACACCAAATTGCTAAATCATATTAATAAAAGATAATTCAAATTAAAATGACAAATAAAAGACCATCCCAAGATCAAATCAATGCAGCATTATGGAATGCTTGCGACACCTTTAGAGGGGCATTCGATTCTTCAGAATACAAAAACTATATCCTGGTATTTATGTTCATTAAATACTTAAGTGATGTGTGGGAAGATCACTATCAAGAGTATAAAGAAATGTATGGTGATAATGAAGAGCTTATTCAGCGTAAGTTAAGCAGGGAGCGCTTCATTCTACCTAAAAACTGCACGTTTAAATACATCTATGAGAACCGAGACCATCAAGATATTGGCGGTATTATAGATAAAGTTCTGGGGCAAATTGAGGAAAAAAACATTGAAAAGCTAGACGGTGTGTTTCGCAACATCAGCTTCAATTCAGAAAAGTTGGGACAAACAAGAGACCGTAACCGTCGTTTAAAAAACTTGATTAACGATTTTGCACAACCAGAACTGGATTTCCGTCCATCACTTTGGGATGGTAAGCAGGATATTTTAGGAGAGGCTTACATGTATCTGTTAGAAAAATTTGCATCGGGAGCAGGTAAAAAAGGCGGTGAATTTTTTACACCTAAAGAAGTGTCTAGCTTATTAGCTAAATTGGTAGACCCTAAAGAAAGTAATCGTATTTTCGATCCTACCTGTGGTTCCGCATCTTTATTAATTAAAGTAGCAGAAGAAGTTAAGGATAGCCAAGGCAATCCAACAAACGATTTTGCTTTGTATGGTCAAGAATCCAATGGAGATACTTGGGCTTTGAGTAAAATGAACTGCTTCCTGCATAGTATGGACTCGGCTCAAATTGAGTGGTGCGATACCATTAACAATCCGAAACTTATTGAGAATGATAGCTTAATGAAGTTTGATATTGTGGTGGCAAACCCACCCTTCAGTTTAGATAAATGGGGTCATGAAAATGCTGAAACAGACCGTTACAAACGCTTTTTAAGAGGAGTGCCACCAAAGTCTAAAGGCGATTACGCCTTTATTCTACACATGATAGAAACTGCGTTGCCTACAGGTAAAGTTGGGGTTATTGTACCTCATGGCGTACTGTTTAGGGGAAGTGCAGAGGGTAAAATTCGTCAAAAATTAATTGAAGAAAATTTATTAGAAGCTGTTATTGGGTTACCATCCAACCTCTTTTTTGGTACAGGTATTCCCGCTGCTATACTAATTTTTAATAAAGCACGTGTCAGTTCGAGCATGTCACCTCGAGCGCAGTCGAGAGGCGAGAACAGAGTATTATTTATAGATGCCAGTAAAGAATATCAGGATGGTAAAAAACAAAACATCCTGCGAAAACAAGACATCAACAAAATTGTAAACACCTTTAAAGAGTTTGCTGAAATAGAAAAATACAGCCATTTAGCAACCATTGATGAAATTGCTGAAAATGATTTTAACCTCAATATTCCACGCTATGTAGACACCTTTGAAGAAGAAGAACCTGTAGATATTGCAGCAACACAGCAAGAGATTGAAAGATTGGAAAATGAGCTAGTTGAGGTGCGTGCACAAATGAGTAACTATTTAAAAGAATTAGGATTATGAGTGAAGGGGTAAATATAATTGAGCATGTAAAAACCATGATTTGTGATACCTGCAAAACATGTGAGGTAAATGCTGTGGACGATAAAGGCAATAAGTACATAGTAGATGCAGGATATTGTAATGATGGCACAGGCTATATAGAAATTAACCTGTATGATGCAGATAGAAATTGGTTGGAGGTTTGTAGGTTAAAGGATTTCACGGACTCGTGCCAGTTACCTTACAAATTAACAGTAGATGAAGAGCCAGATTGCGATTGTTTATAAAATTGGATTATGAAAAAAGTATTACGACTTAAAACCGAATTCGAAAGAATCATAAAAAGAGCAGATGAAATTCTCATCGCTTCAGCTATGATTACGGACTTTGGCTTGTCTCTTTTTGATAAGCGAGACCAAGATGCTTTGTTTCAGGTTTTAGTCGGTATAGACTTGCCCACGCATCCATCAGCATTGCAAAAAATGTTTGATAATAATGTAGAAGCTAGAGTGCATAATATAAAAGGGCAATTTTTTCATCCAAAGGTGTATATGTTCAGAGTAGATGATAGCTGGCTAGCTTATATAGGTTCTGGTAATTGTACAAAAGGTGGTTTAGAGCGTAATATAGAAATGTCTGTTAAAGTTGAGGATGAAGATACTGTAGAAGAACTCATAAAATGGTTCGGTATCTACTTCGATAAACACGGTGAGGTACTAACGCAAGAATTCATAGATGAGTATACCGTCATGTTTAATGCAAGACGAGATTTAGAGGCTGATTTAACTGCAAAAATAAAAAGCTTTAAAAACGAAACAGGCGTTTCTAAAGGAAGACGAAAACTATCAGACTATAACTTTTCAGGTCAGTTTTTTCAATTTGAGCATTATAATGCGTTTACAGGAACAAAACCTATAACAGATTCACCAGAAGCTCGAAAAGAACGATTAGTGGTTCAAGAAAAATTGTTAGAGCTACATCAGGAGCTATATCCACTAATGCAAAAAAGAGGTTGGCAGGTGTATGAGCACCATATGTCGCAACACGTCACCTCATCCTATATGCACAATGAGCGCGCATCAAAAGAGCTTACCGCTATTTGGTTACACTATGGGCGTAGCGAAGCAGAATTGGAAGCTTACCAAAAAGCCTATGGTGATAACATGACATCGCTTTACCACATGCGTTTAGAGGTGTTAATTACTAAAAACCACCTATGGGTAGAGTTACGAGTAGGTAAAAGAGACGGCAGTTATCCAGATAGGGAATTTATTAGAAAGCAGTTAAAAACAAATCCAAAATTCAGTACCAGCTATTTCAATTTAGTAAAAGCTTTAGATAAAGAATTTACGGTAACCATAGCAGATGAGTACGTTTATGTAAACGAGTTTGAGGATGAAGAAGATTTAAAGGAGTTTACCCTTAAAGATAACCCAAGACAATATTATTACAGAATTGGTAGAGAGTACCAACCAGACGATAAAGCCATTTCAGAGCAAAATATAGTGAGTACAATAATGGAAGATTTTGAGAAACTGTATCCGCTATATCAACTATTAAAACACAGTTTGTAAAAGAAAAAAACAATAGTAGATTGAGTAAAAAAGAAGATAAAATAATAAAGCGAATCAGAAAAAGATTAGATGAAAAGTCTACAATAGAACTTTGGGTTAAATCTGGTGGTAGATGCCAATACGTAACCTGTAATAAGCCTTTGTGGAAAGATAGTCTAACTTTAAGAAAAATGAATAAAGGCTACATTTCACATATTATTGCAGCAAGTGATAATGGTCCTCGTGGAGAAAAAGGAAAGTCAGAAGAGCTAGAGCTAGAATTAAGTAATCTAATGCTATTGTGTGATGAATGCCATAATCGCATTGATAAAGCTCAAGTCAGTGAGCATCCCAAAGAGGTTTTAATCAAAATGAAGCAAGACCATGAGAAAAGAATCGAAATGGTAACTTCAATTGAACCAGATAAAAAAAGTCATGCTATTATCTACACAGCAAATATTGGAGCTTTTGAACCAAAAATCTCGTTTATGGATTCCGCAATGGCAATGCGTGAAGCAACTTATTTTCCAAGTTCAGACTTGCCAATCTACCTTGGGTTTCAAAAAGCTATTTTTAAAGACGATGAAAGTGAGTATTGGCAAATGCAGGAAAAACAACTTGCTGGTTCTTTTAGAGATAAAATAAAACCATTACTAGAGCACGAAAAGCCACATTTTTCAATTTTTGGTTTGGCACCTCAACCATTACTTGTAAAACTAGGCGTACAACTATCAGAAATTACAAATTGTGAGGTGTATCAAAATCATAGAGAGCCAGAGCAAACATGGAAATGGCCGGTAAAACAAGAAGTGATTGATGTTCAACTTAAAGAACCAAGCGATAAAACTAAAAAAGCTGTTCTAATAATAAGCATGAGCGACATGGTAAACAGAGACCGCATACATGCAGTACTGGGTAATGAAGTTTCCATTTGGGAAATTACAGTAGAAAAACCAAACAGAAATATTTTAAAATCTAAACAAACACTTGAGAATTATAAAAATAAAGTGCGTGATGCATACAGCGATATTAGAACAATACAAGGAGAACAATCAGAAATCCATTTATTTCCTGTAATGCCCAATGCATGTGCTATTGAAACAGGAAGAGTTTGGATGCCTAAAGTAGATTTACCACTAATAATATATGACCAAAACAAAAACAGGGATGGGTTTTATAAAACAATAACAATTAAATAGTACCAGATGATTACAACAACACAACATTTACATTTATTTCTAGAGCAAATTGCTCAAGCTCTAGATATTACAGAAGCTCAATATCAGCAAGTAGTTGCTAGATATACGGCAGTTTCAAATCATCTGGCTAAAGAAGATTCGCCATTGGCAAGATTTAGACCAGATATACTACCTCAAGGCTCTTTTCTATTGGGAACAATGATTAGACCAATCATTGAATCAGACGAGCTAGACGTAGATTTAGTATGTCGCTTAAGAGATAAAGTAGAAAGTTGGGCGCAGAAAAACGTGAAAAAAGCAGTTGGTGACCAAATAGTTACCAATGAGGACTACAAAAGAATGTTGGACGAAGAAGGCAAACGCTGTTGGACATTGATTTATAGCGGTGCTTTTCATTTAGATATTCTTCCGGCTTTGGTAGGTCAAGAACATTACAATTTATTTGAAAAAAGCTATGCTGGTCTACAAAAAGAGCAAGTGGATCAGTTGGCAATTAGAATAACGGATAACACATTATCTAACTATCCTTGGGATGCTAATCCCCAAAATTGGCCTAAATCCAATCCGTTTGGTTACGCAAAATGGTTTCAGAATAGGTCTGCATCTGCAGAAAAACAGTTAAGGATGTTAAGTGAAAGTGTCGAGCCTTTACCGGAGTATTCTAAAGAAAAAGAACCTTTGGTGAGGATTGTTCAAATTCTTAAACGTCATAGGGATATTATGTTTGGTAATGATGATGAAAAACCAATTTCAATTATCATTACCACCTTGGCAGCAAAAGCTAATAACAAGGAAACGGATATTCTTAAAGGCTTATTGATGGTATTGCACAATATGGAAGCCCATATTGAAGATAAATACAGTTATGAGCACCAAAAAGTAATTAAATGGATTAGTAACCCTATTAATGATGAAGAAAACTTTGCAGATAAGTGGCCTAATGAGCCAAATAAGCAAACCAAATTTTACGATTGGTTAGAAAAAGCCAAAGAAGATTTCGGGCAAATTCAGCACATGAGCATTAGTGATGCTTATGAGTATTTAAAAGAAATTTTAGGTACAAGGTCAGTAAACGAGGGCTTAAAAGGGCTTGGTTTAGATACGTTTATAAACGAAAACAAAAAACCTGTAAATTATAGTAGCTCTTTATTATCTGTTGCACATCGTCAACAACCAATATGGCCAATGTACAACAGTTTCCATTGTCGTATATATGCCCACTACAAAAATCCAAAAACAAACAAAAGGGTCACAATTACTGGCAGTACGGTAGTACCTAAAGGCTGTAAAATATACTTTAATGCAGTAACTAATGTAAGTAAGCCGTTTTCAGTGCATTGGCAAGTGGTTAATAATGGAGAGGAAGCTAGAAATGTTAATCAATTAAGGGGACAGATTTTTTCAGCTAAAACATTGGGTAAAGGAGGTTTAAAACATAGTGAAGATACAATGTATGAAGGCTTGCATTGGATAGAATGTTTCATTGTTAAAGATGGTCTATGTGTAGCACGTAGTTCAGAGTTTTTTGTAAATATTAAATAGTGAAAATGACGCACAACACCGACACAATACCGACAAAAATCCAACAAGATGCCAAATTGGGAGTGATTCCTGATGGATGGACGACGCCTAAAATTAGCGAGGTGTTTCAATTTATAAATACAACATCATTTTCACGTAATCAATTAAATTATGATGGAGATAACGAACTGTTTTACATCCATTATGGAGACATTCATGCGACTTATAAAAAGCCATTACTGGATTTTGAAATTGAAAACAATATACCAAGATTAAATAGTGATGTAGAATTGCCAAGTAGTATCCAGTATTTAAAAGATGGTGATGTAATTATAGCAGATGCATCAGAAGATTACGAAGGGGTTGGTGAGGCTATTGAGATGAAAAATCTAAATGGCAAAAAAGTAATTAGTGGTTTGCACACCTTTGCATTAAGGGACTTAAAAAATAAAACGGTTCCAGGGTTTAGAACCTACATTTTTAAAAACCCAAACGTAAAAAAAGCCTTAAAAACAATAGCTACAGGTAGCAAGGTATATGGTATTTCAAAAAGCAATGTTCAAAAATTCAACATAGTATTACCACCACTACCAGAACAACAAAAAATAGCCCAAATCTTATCCACTTGGGATGTGGCTATAAATAAGCAAGAAATCTTAATTGCTCAAAAACAAGAACAAAAAAGAGGTTTGATGCAGCAATTGCTCACAGGTAAGAAGCGATTATCTGGGTTTACGGATGAGTGGGAAGAAGTTAGGTTGGGTGATATTTCAAAATCATTTTCTGGAGGAACACCTTCAAGTCAGAATAAAGATTTTTACAACGGAAATATACATTGGATAAAATCAGGTGAATTAAATCAGGTTAGAATATGTAATACAGAAGATTATATTACTGAATTAGGTCTAAATAATTCTTCAGCAAAAATAGTTGAACCAAACACACTTTTAGTCGCGATGTACGGAGCTACAGCAGGTGTTTGTGCTATAACCGAAATTAGAGGAGCTATTAATCAAGCGGTTCTAGCAATAATACCTTCTAAAAAAAATGACAATGAATTTCTGTTTCAAAAATTGAGAATGATAATGCCATCTATTGTACATGCAATGACTCAAGGTGGTCAACCTAATTTAAGTGGTGGTATTATAAAAAAAGTTAAAATCAATATTCCTGAATTAAAAGAACAACAAAAAATAGCAGAAGTATTAACGGCTGCAGATAACGAAATAACTGCCTTACAGCAACAATTGCAACAGCTTAAAACCCAAAAACAAGGCTTAATGCAGCAGTTGTTAACGGGGAATGTTAGGTTAAATATAAATTGAGAATATGGCTATATTAAAACCGACTAGAAACTTTTTTGTGAGCTACTATCATGATTATGACCAGGAGTTTGTTACTAAACTTCGAGAGCTTAAACAAGGCATGAAAGTAGCAGATTATTCCCTTAAAAATGACATATCTGATTATTCAGATAAGCAGATTTATAAAGTAATCAGAAATAAAATGCGGTCTTGTTCGGTAACCATTGTTTTAATTGGAGAACGTACTGGACATAGAAAATGGGTTGATTGGGAATTATGGGCATCATTAAGAGCTTATAAAAACAGTAGAGACCCAAAAAAGTCTTTTAAACCAAAGGGCTTATTGGCTATTTATCTACCAACAGCAACGCATTCAGTACCTAAAAGATTAAAGGCCAATATAGATTCTGGTTATGCGGTTTCAATGAGGTGGAAAAATATTGAACGTGATTTAGAAAGCAAAATCAATTATGCCATTTGGAAGCGTGATAATGCTAGTCATGAGATAAGAAATAATCTAGAGAGAGCAGATAGAAATGCCATTAACTTTTTTGGAATTAAACTATAGGTATGGCAGGTATTAATAGAGCATTGCGGTTAAATGAGTCAAAAGCTAAAGTCAATTTACAAGGTGGCGTTAAATGTGTGTTTATTAGTCATCATAAAAGTGATTTAGAATACTGTAAAAAAGTAGCAGCTTATATTATGAAAGCAGGTATAGATGTCTATTTAGATGAATATGACTACGATTTAAAACATCAGGTACAAACTAACAATCCTGCAGGTGTTGTGCGGTGTATAAAAAAAGGAATTAATAATAGTACCCACATGCTTTGTGTTATTTCGCCTAAAACCATTTATTCAAAATGGGTGCCTTGGGAAATTGGTTATGGTTATGATAAAACAATAATAGGAGCTCTAACTCTTAAAGGTATTACTAATGCATCTTTACCAGACTATATTAAAACTGTACCAGTAGTAAGGGGTACAAGATCATTAAATCAATACATTTCAAATGTTACAGGTTATACAGAAAGCTACCTGAAAATGTATAGTTATATTAATGAAAGTAACAAGCTCAATCATTCTTTAGATGATGTTTTGGATTGGCAACTTTAAATAAAAAAACTTATGGAATATTTAATATCAAAATTATTAATGGACAATGAAGGGCATTTGATTGAAAACATAATTGTAAGCCCTAACGAAAATAATAGTGTTTCAAATTTTGAAGAAAAAAATAGGAATTGGCTTGTAAACTGCTACAATGGTGGTCATACCATTAGAGGTCTAAAAAGAGGCACTGATAATAAATGGTATCGCAATGGAGATTTTACCTATGATGGTCAATATTTTAAATGGGGTTCTTCTTTACCTAAAAATATATCCAAGAGAAATGTTTTTGTGAGTTATTATCATCACGATGATCAAATTAAAAGACAAGAGTTCGATTATCTATTTAAAGATTTAATAATTAACCAGTCTGTAATGCTGGATGAGATTGATGGGGAAAATAGTGATGATTATATTCATAGACTAATAAATGAGGGTTATATGAAAGACACAACAGTTCTTGCAGTGTTATTAGGACCAAATACCAAATGCCGAAAACACGTGGATTGGGAAATTGGAGGAGCTCTTAATAGAAAAGTCGGTGATAGATATGCGGGTCTACTCGGTATAAGGTTACCTTCACACCCAGACTTTGGTATTGGCAATTCCTATAATCCAGCTAATTACCCAAAACGGTTCGCAGCAAATCTTAATTCAGATTATGCTGTACTAATTGATTGGACAGAAGACAGAAGAAAGCTTCAAGATGCTATCGAATTAGCATTTTCAAAAAGGAGTGATAAGGATAAAATTGAAAATTTAAGAATCCCAAGACTTCATAAAAATTTATGTAAATGAAAAAATTTAAAAGCCCATTATCAATCTTTGTAGTTTGGCATCCAAAATTTGAGGAAGGTAAACAATATGCACATAGTATTTATAATATATTTAGTGGCGTAAATGGTAATGTTACACATGCTAGATATGATATTCCTGTAGCTTATAGGTCTTTGCCTTACAAGGATGAGATATTTGCAAAAATACCTTTTTCAAAATCGACAAAAAATGCCATTAT
>JAUIJW010000065.1 GCA_030431085.1 Bacteroidia bacterium | reverse complement strand
CACCAATACTAAAAAAGAAGTCGTATGATTGGTCTAAATCGTCATAGCTTTTAAAAACAGTGTGATTTTTAACATTGAATTGTTTGCTGAAATCGCTGTAAAACTTGCTTTCAAAAGTTAATGTAATTTGATTTTTATCTAAAAAATCAACCAATATTTTAGCATATCTATGGGTGGTTTCGTTATTAGCTTGACCGTATAAAGCTACTTTCATGTTGATTTATATGTTAAGGAATTTTTGTAAATAATTAGAGCGATCATTCAGCGTTTCTAGATAGTGATCTTTTTCTAATTTATTCATGATTTTATAGCCATATCTTCTAAAAGATTGTACAGAATTATTGATGTCGTGCAAACTTAATTTAAGAATGATCTCAGCCCGATCATCTTCAATTTTTGAAACAAAGGCTCCGAAAAGAGTTGCATTGTTGGCCTCTACAATTTGGGTGATTTCACTAAAGGAATATTCTTTAACATTTTTAGACACAATTAAAATAACACCCTCGTTGTGTAAAAAGGGAGTTTGTTTAAAAATATTTAAATAATCATTTAATTCGTAATAACCCAAATAGTTAAGTTCTTCGTCTACAACTGGCAAGATGTTAGAATCGTTATCTGCAAATAATTGTAACACTTCAAACCAATTAGCTTTGGCGAATACTAAAAACGGTAGTGTTTTTGCTCTAACTTCTTCAATACATCGATCATCACCATGCATAAAATCTATGTCGTTTTTTGCAATTGAGCCTTGATAAACACCATTTTTAACAACTGGGAAGTGCGAATAAGACGTTTTTCTGAAAAAAGTTTTAACATCTTTAACCGTGCTCTTTTCTTTAAAGGGTTTATAATCATTAATTAAGTAGTCTAAGGCCTGCATACTTTTTGTTTAATGGTGCTAAAATAAAGTTTATATTGTAATTTTGCCTGATATCACAAGCACTTTAAATATAAGTAATATTTAACGGCTTTATTATTAAAAAAGGTATAAAATGACAAAATTAAGTGTAAACATTAATAAAATAGCAACTTTAAGAAATGCTAGAGGAGGTAACACTCCTAATGTTTTACAGGCTGCGAAAGATTTACAAGAGTACGGAGCTCAAGGTATCACTATCCATCCAAGACCAGACGAGCGTCATATTAAATATCAAGATGCGTTTGATTTAAAACCAGTGGTTCATACAGAGTATAATATAGAAGGTAATCCTATCCCTAAATTTATAGATTTGGTTTTAGAGATAAAGCCTACGCAAGTTACCTTAGTACCAGATGCAGAAGATGCCATAACATCAAATGCAGGATGGGATACTCAAAAACATCAAGAATTTTTGAGTGAAGTCATTAAAGAGTTTAAGGCTAACGATATTAGAACTTCTATTTTTATGGATCCTAATCCTGATCTTATTTCATCAGCAGCCAAAACAGGTACAGATAGAATAGAACTGTATACAGAAGCTTATGCGGTTCATTATCAAAAAAACAAAGAAAAAGCCATTGCTCAATATGTTGAAACAGCCAAAGTAGCAACGGCATTAGATTTAGGTATTAATGCGGGTCATGATTTAAGTTTAGATAATGTAGCTTATTTTGCTAAAGAAATCCCGAATTTGTTGGAGGTTTCGATAGGTCACGCTTTAATCGCAGAATCTCTATACTTCGGAATGCAAAATGTGGTTGCCATGTATTTAAATAAACTTAAATAATGGCACTACTTCATTCAATAATTTTAGGGCAAGGAGAACCTCTAATCATTCTACATGGCTATTTTGGTATGGCAGATAATTGGAAAACTCTAGGGAAACGATTATCAGAATCGTATGAAGTGCATTTGCTAGATCAACGCAACCACGGAAGAAGCTTTCATACAGAAGATTTTTCTTATGATTTAATGGTTGAAGACCTACAACAGTATTTAAGGCATTACCAATTAGAATCGGTTAATATTATCGGGCATTCGATGGGAGGTAAAGTGGCTATGTTATTTGCAACGAGATATCCAGAACTGGTTAAAAAACTGGTAATTGTAGATATTGGACCTAAGTATTATGCGCCTCATCATCATGAAATATTAAAGGCTCTAAACGCAATTGATTTTAGTGAAATTAGCTCTAGAAATGAGATAGACGAACTTTATAAAGCTCATATTTCAGAAATAGGTGTTCGACAGTTCTTACTAAAAAATGTGTATCGAAAAGATAAAGACAAGTTTGGTTATCGGTTTAATTTAAAAAGTTTAACCGAGAACAATCCTAAAATTGGAGAAGCACTACCAACGCAGGCTGTGTATAAAGGAGCAACTCTATTTTTAAAAGGCTCAAAATCAAATTATATTACAGAAGAGGATGAAATGCAGATATATCAACATTTTACCCAAGCAAAAATAAAAACTATAGAAAACGCTGGACATTGGTTACATGCAGAGAACCCTCAACAGTTTTATACCGAAGTATTACACTTTTTAAATAACGATTAAACATAACACTAAATCAAAACTTTATGAATTTTATTTTAAGAACTTTGTTATCGGCTGCAGCCGTATTTTTAATAGCTAATTTTCTTCCAAATGTTACAGTAGATAGTTATACTGCGGCCATTTTAGTAGCTTTAGTTTTAGGATTTTTATTTGCGGTTTTAAAGCCAATTTTAGTGATTTTAACCCTACCAGTAACCATACTAACACTCGGTTTATTTCTTTTAGTGATTAATGCCATTGTTATTTTGGTAGCAGCAAAAATTGTTCCTGGATTTTTGGTTAACGGATTTTGGACGGCCTTTTTATTTAGCATCATTTTATCTATTGTAGAGTCTGTATTACATTCATTCATTAAAGATTAATGTAATAACTTGATGTTCAAAAGAGTGCTGGTATAGGGGTTTAACATAAATTAACGCAGTTTTAAAAGTTGATTAATGTGTAAATACCTTGTTATATGCTTTATTTTAGTTATTTTTGCACCCTCAAAAAATAAAATTTAATAGGATAAATTTACAAAGAATGAAAATTACAAAAGAAGACATTGATGCGTTAAATTCTATTGTAAAAATTGATATTACTGCAGAGGATTATCAAGATAAGGTAGAAACAGAGTTAAATAATTACCGAAAAAAAGCTAATATTCCTGGGTTTAGAAAAGGTCATGTACCAATGAGCTTAGTTAAAAAGCAATATGGAAAATCGGTAATGATAGATGAGGTAAATAAGCTTTTGCAAGAATCTCTTAGTAAATTTCTTATTGAAGAGAAGTTAGATGTATTAGGTAATCCTTTACCTAAATCTCAAGAAAACTTTTCGTGGGATGAAGAAAACTTCACTTTTGAATTTGAATTAGGTTTAGCCCCTGAATTTGAGGTAGATCTAAGTCCTAAAAAAGCCATTACAGCTTATAAAATTATTGCAGATGATAAAATGATTGATACTCAAATCAATAGTATTAGAGAGCAATATGGTAAAATGATTACGCAAGAAGAGATCGCAGAAAGCTCTAATATTACTGGAGTGTTTGTGAATGAAGACAAAGAAATAAACAAAAAATCGACCTTTAAATTAGAGAAAATAAAAGGTAAAACCAATGAAAAGAAGTTTTTAGGTAAGAAAGTAGGTGATTCTATTAAGTTAAAATCTAAAAATTTATTTACAGACGATCATATGTTGATCAACACGTTAGGAATTTCTCACGATGAAGTGCACGATTTTAATGAGCCTTTAACGTTTGCTATTGAAGAGATTACCTATACAGAATTGGCAGAATTGAACCAAGAATTATTCGATAAGGTGTTTGGAGAAAATACGGTTAAAAATGAAGAGGAGTTTAGAGCAAGATTAAAAGAAGATGCAGAAAAGCAGTTTGCTTCACAAACAGACCAACAATTATTAAATGCCGTAACTGAAAATTTAATAGAAAATACCAAGTTTGATTTACCAGCAGAATTTTTGCAAAAATGGTTAGCCGTAGCTGGTGAAAAGCCTATGACAGAAGAAGAAGCTCTTGAAGAGTATAATAAATCTGAAAAAGGGTTGCGCTACCAGTTAATAGAAGGTAAATTAAGTAAGGATAATGACATTAAAGTCTCTTATGAAGATTTAAAAGATTATGCTAAAGGGTATATTAAAACGCAAATGGCTCAATTTGGTAATCTAAATCCTGAAGAAAAAGAATTAGATGATATCGCGAATAGAATCCTTTCAAATCAAGAAGAAGCTAAAAGGTTATCAGATCAATTAATGAATGAAAAATTGTTAAACTTCTTTAAAGAAAATGTAAAATTAAAAACTAAAGAAGTAACTTACGAAGAGTTTATTAAAGAGGTTTATAAATAATAGAACACCTTAATTAAAGTAATAAACCTCATAGGCTAATGTTAGTGTATGAGGTTTTTTATTCGGCGTGATTTTTACCAAGTGTATAAGCTTTAGAGCAATCAATTTAATTAAGTATATTTACACTCCAATTTTTAAAATAAACATTCATGAATATAGGTAAAGAGTTTAAAAAATTTGCAGTAAAAGATCAAGGTATCAATAGCCTGTATGTCGATAATATTGTAAGTAGTGTAACGCCATACATTATAGAAGAAAGACAGCTAAATGTAGCGCAAATGGATGTGTTTTCGCGATTGATGATGGATCGAATCATTTTTCTAGGTACAGCTATTAATGATCAGGTCGCTAATATTATTCAAGCCCAACTTTTATTTTTAGAAAGTGTAGATTCGTCTAAAGATATATCTATTTATATCAACTCACCAGGTGGTGGAGTGTATGCAGGTTTAGGGATTTACGATACCATACAATTTATAAAACCTGAAGTAGCAACTATTTGTACGGGTATGGCTGCCTCTATGGGCGCTGTTTTGATGTGTGCAGGTGAAAAAGGAAAACGTTCTGCATTACCACATTCTAGAATCATGATTCATCAACCTATGAGTGGTACCCAGGGACAGGTTTCGGATATGGAAATTACGGTAAATGAAACTCTAAAGTTAAGAGATGAGTTATATGCTATTATAGCACAGCATTCGGGTCAAACACAAGAAAAAGTACATAAAGATTCTGATAGAGATTATTGGATGAAAGCCGAAGAAGCCAAAAAGTACGGCATGATAGATGAAGTACTATTACGTAATAAATAATACAAATTAAAGAGTTCTCAACGATGGGAAAGAATGAAGAATTAGAATGCTCGTTTTGTAAACGTAAAAAAGAAGAAACAAATCTACTAATTGCGGGTGTTGATGCACATATTTGCGATAAGTGTATTGAACAAGCTCATGGTATTGTTTTAGAAGAAATTATTGCAGAGCAAAAGGATAAAGTATCTTCAGAGTTTTTAGTAAAAAAACCTACAGAGATTAAAACTTTTTTAGATCAATATATCATAGGTCAAGATCAAGCTAAAAAAGTAATGTCGGTAGCGGTGTATAATCATTATAAACGATTATTACATGAACCTAAATCTAAAGATGAAGAAGTTGAAATAGAGAAAAGTAATATTGTTCTAGTTGGTGAAACAGGAACCGGTAAAACATTAATAGCTAGAACAATAGCGAAAATGTTAGAAGTGCCATTTGCCATTGTAGATGCCACAGTATTGACAGAAGCGGGTTATGTAGGTGAAGATGTTGAAACCATCTTAACAAGATTGTTACAAGCAGCAGATTATAAGGTTGATAAAGCAGAAAGAGGTATTGTTTTTATTGATGAAATTGATAAAATTGCTAGAAAAAGTGATAATCCTTCTATTACTAGAGATGTGTCTGGTGAAGGCGTGCAGCAAGCTCTTTTAAAACTTTTGGAAGGCACAGTTGTTAATGTACCCCCAAAGGGTGGGCGTAAGCATCCAGATCAAAAATTTGTTGAAGTTAATACTAAAAATATTCTTTTTATTGCTGGAGGTGCCTTTAGCGGTATAGATAAAGTGATTAGTAAACGACTTAATATGCAAGCAGTAGGGTACTCGGCATCAATTTCTGAAGATAATATTGATCAAGATAATTTATTACAGTATGTACTGCCTAGTGACTTAAAAACATTTGGGTTAATACCCGAAATTATTGGTAGATTGCCAGCACTTACCTATATGTTACCCCTTGATAAAACTACCTTGCGTTCAATTTTAACAGAACCTAAAAATGCTATTATAAAGCAATATGAAAGGCTGTTTGAAATGGATGGGATTAATTTTACAATAGACGAAAAAGCATTAGACTTTATTGTAGATAAAGCTATAGAATATAAACTTGGAGCTAGAGGTTTAAGATCTTTATGTGAAGAAATTTTAACAGATGCTATGTTTGAAATGCCCGGTAATGAAGATAAAAAATTACGGGTAACCAAAAAGTATGCAGAAGAGAAGTTAACAAAATCTACTATTAAGAAGTTAAAGGCAGTATCTTAGTATGTATTTAGCCGTTAATTAAATAAAAAAACTGCAAATGCTAGCATTTGCAGTTTTTTTATTTAATTTATAACTCAAAAAAATAAACATCATATCTAATGAAAATTTTAAGTAATAATTCTAGCATGTTTATGCTATTTCTTTTTTTGGGATTTACAACTTTTGGAAAATCAACTAGTATAGATTCCATTTTAAAATTTAATAAAGCAAAAGATTTATTACTAATACAGCTTGATTGTAAAACAGATGTAGATGATTTGCAAACCGCGGCTGCTTTTTATACATTATTAGCTCACGAAGAATTTTCAAATATAAATTATCATGCTATAGTAGGTACCTATGGCATTCAAGAAGGTCTATATGTACCCCCAAATAGCTTGATGGATCTTGCTTTTAGTAAACATTGGACAGACGCACATGCCAATCAGAAAAAAGCAGTGAAAAAAGTAAAAGAAATAGCTGTTAAAACTATTAAAAGTAACGGCGTTATTTGGATAGCTGAAGCAGGACAATCAGATTTTTCAGCAAAAGTAGTACAAGAAATTCTAAAGGAAATACCACAATTAAATACCAAAAAGTATATTCGTATTGTTCAACATAGTGATTGGAATGAGGAAGTTACCTCAGAAGAAAGTCTAAGTTTTGTAAAAAGTAACACCAAATACTATAAAATTCCTGATGGAAATACAGTAGGCAATGGCACATCTGGTTTTAGAGATCCAGCCTTTCTAAATTGTATAGATTTATTGTCAGATAAAAAAATGATAACTGTTTGGCAGTTAGCCATTGAGTTAAGTAATAAGTATAATGGAAAAGATAAACGTTATAACAATGAAGCGATTTTAAGTGGAGGTTTAGATTTTTCTGATTTGTCTGAAGTTTGTTGGATTTTAGATTTAGAAATAAAAGATGTTACTCAGTTTTTTTCGCTTTATGCTAAATAGTAGTCAATGTTTTTATTGTACAATGTATGATTTCGCGTAGTACCATAGATAAAGTTTTTGAAACCGCCCGGGTAGAGGAGGTGATTGGAGATTTTGTACAACTGAAAAAAGCCGGTGCTAATTTTAAAGGATTAAGCCCTTTTACCGATGAAAAAACGCCGTCGTTTATGGTATCTCCGGTAAAACAAATCTGGAAAGATTTTAGTACAGGTAAAGGAGGTAATGCCATTGCTTTCTTGATGGAACACGAACATTATTCATATCCAGAGGCAATAAGGTATTTAGCTAGAAAGTATCAAATTGAGATTGAAGAAACACAGCAATCTGATGCCCAGAAAGAACAAGCCAATGCTAGAGAGAGTATGTATTTGGTCTCGGCATTTGCAAAAGATCATTTTGTAAAAAACATTTGGGAAAATGAGAAGGGGAAAGCTATTGGACTGTCTTATTTTAAAGAAAGAGGGTTTACCGATGAAACCATTAAGAAATTTGAATTAGGATATGCACTAGATACTTGGACTCATTTTACTGATGCTGCTTTAGATCAAAAATTTGAACTTACCTTTCTTGAAAAAACGGGTTTAACAATTGTTAAGGACGATCGAAAATTCGATCGTTTTAAAGGTAGAGTGATATTCCCAATACATAGTATGAGCGGGAGAGTACTTGGTTTTGGTGGTAGAACATTGCTCACAGATAAAAAAGTGGCTAAGTACGTTAATTCTCCAGAAAGTGAGATTTATCATAAGAGTAAAATTTTATACGGTATTTATCAGGCTAAGCAAAGTATTGCTAAAGAAGATAATTGCTTTTTGGTGGAAGGCTATACCGACGTAATTTCTATGCACCAATCGGGTATAGAAAATGTAGTGGCCTCTTCAGGTACGGCACTAACAACTGATCAAATTCGATTAATCAATAGACTAACGCCAAATATTACGGTATTGTTTGATGGTGATGCCGCCGGTATTAGGGCATCTTTTAGAGGGATTGACCTCATCCTTGAACAAGGGATGAATGTTAAAGTGATTACTTTTCCAGATGGAGAAGATCCTGATAGTTTTGCCAAATCAAAAACTAGTGAAGAGCTTCAGTATTATTTACAGCATCAGGCCAAAGATTTTATTCAATTTAAAACGTCGCTACTTTTAAAAGAAACGGAGAATGATCCAGTTAAAAAGGCTGGGTTAATTAGAGATATTGTCAAGAGCATTTCTAAAATTCCAAACGTGATCCAAAGAGAGGTTTACCTTCAAGAGTGTGCTAGGATTATGGATATTTCCGAAAGTATTTTGTTCAATGAGTTGTCTCAAATTTTCAAAAAAGAAAGCCAGCAAGGTACCTCAAAACCATCGGCCACAAGCCATACTCCTTTTACGGGAATTAAAAGAGACAAAAAAACGTTAGCTAAAGTTGATCAACTTTATAATCAAGAAAAAAAGCTGATAGAGATATTACTGTTATACGGTAATCTTGAAGTAGATTTTGTAGACTATGTTCAGGAAACAAATAATCTTGGACAAAAATTCATGAAAAAAGAAGTGTACACCAATGGTGTGGCCAATGAAATTTATTTGCATTTACAAGAAGATGAAATTGAGTTTACAAATCCTATATTTTTAAAAATATATTATCAAATTATAGAGCAACTTCATCAAAAAGACTCGATAGAGATAGAAAATTTTACTAATCATGAAGATGGTGAGATTGCAGCTGCTGTAACCAATATTTTGATGGATGAAGAACAGTATAGTTTAAGTGATTGGGAACGACATGATATCTTGGTAAAATCTAAAGAGAGTAAATTATCTAAGTTAATTACCGATGCTATTTACAATTTGAGGCGCGTACTAATTGAGCAAAAAATAAATTCTTTGGTGAGTGGTATACCCAATAAGAACTCAACCACCAGTGCCGCTTCAATTCAAACTGTAAAACAAGAAGATCTAGAAATGGTAGTGCAATATACGGCTTTAAAACAGTTGTTATTCGATAAACTTAATAGGGTGCTTTAAGACGTATAACTCAATTTTTTTTCGATAACACTAATCATCAGTTTGGCCACATCTTTACCAGTAGCATTCTCAATACCTTCTAAACCTGGAGAAGAGTTTACTTCTAATAGTAAGGGGCCTTTGTTAGACCTAATTAGATCTACCCCAGCAACCATTAAATTAAATGATTTGGCAGCTCTAATGGCTAATTTACGCTCTTCTGGCGTGACCTTTATCAGTCTAGATTGTCCTCCTTTGTGTAAGTTAGCTCTAAATTCACCCTTTTGCGCCACTCGCTCCATAGAGGCTACTACCTTACCATCAATAACAATACAACGAATATCTCTACCGTTAGCTTCTTTAATAAACTCCTGAACTAATATATTAGCATTCAAGCTTTTAAAGGCATTAATTACGCTTTCTGCTGCTTTGTTAGTTTCGGCCAAAACAACGCCATTGCCTTGGGTACTTTCTAAAAGTTTAATGATTAAAGGTGCGCCATTTACCATAGAGATTAGATCTTTGGTGTCTAATGGTGATTTAGCGAAGCCCGTAATTGGGATGTTGATCTTATTTTTTGAAAAAAGTTGAGTTGAATATAATTTGTTTCTAGAATGTGTTATTGATTCAGATGAATTAAGGCTGTAAGTAGATATAGAATCGAATTGACGAATAAGAGCACATCCATAAAAAGTCATACTGGGTCTAATTCTAGGTATTATGGCATCAATATCATTAAGAATAATACCACCTCTATAATGTATTTCAGGCGATTCAGTATCTAACTTCATATAGCAATGTTGAATGTTAAGAAACTTCATTTCATGCCCTCTTTCTTCGCCGGCTTCAATGAGTCTTTTATTACTATATAAATTAGGGTTAGAGGCAAGAACGCCTATCTTTAGTCCAGATTTTTTACGGATACTTTTTCTATAGACATTTTTAACATCGGCATCTGTTAAATTTGAAGAATTATGACTTAAATTCGGGTTAACCAATACATCATGTTGCATGGCCTCCCTACCAATAAGCATTTTATAGCCCATGGTTTCACGATTGGCTAACGATACTTCAATCTCTTCTATAAAATCACCAATTTTGGCTTTAGTTTTTATAATGTATCTTTTCTCACTAATACCAATTGAACTTTTAATGGTTCGGGTATCTACAATTTTAGATTCACAATTAATGCTCACACTTCTGTTTTCAGTTAGAGGAAATACTTCATATCTCACCCAAAGCTCATTTCCTTTTTTGAATTTTTGAATATTAATAGCATGTATGGATGAGGTTTTAGCCCCTGAATCTACTCTTGCTTTTATTGCAGGAATTTTGAGTTCAGGTAATTCTACCCATTCTTCATTTCCAAAAACTGTGTAATCTTGCATAATTTCTATTGTTTAATGGCCGTAGGAACAATACAAACAGGTATTGGTTCCATTTTATGTTTATTAGCCAGA
>JAUIJW010000064.1 GCA_030431085.1 Bacteroidia bacterium | reverse complement strand
TGGTGCTGTAGGGTTAGAATGTGTTAAGATATAAACCCCTCCAGAAATGGATACATCATCTTCAATAGTGATTAAGTCTGGCCTTACCCTATCTAATACATTGCCTCCTCCTAAAAATACATTTTTACCAATATTAACACCTCTTAGTCGTTCAATAGCACATCTAACTTTTGAACCTATTGGAAACCTTGTCATGGCAAAAACTTGTAAAATCTTTCCTAAAAAAGACTTTAACAATCCATTTGGATTTTTAGCTTCTAAGTTCGCCGTGCCCATTTGTTTTTGGGCTAATTTCATTAAACTTTTTTTCATTGAATATATTTCTAAGCCTTCATTAAACCTAAAGAGTTAAAACGGCTTCGCCTCTCCTAGTCACAAACTAAGATATAAAAATCACATTAAAATATAAAGAAATAGTGCAGACAATAGTTTATCAAATAAAACTATGTTTATTTAGTAGTCACCACACCAAAAATTGATTTGTTATCTGTTTCTGTTTAAATTTCATTAACATATAGAATGAAACCTAATAAACAGACTTGATAAGGGGATGAAGTCATCATTAAGCTATTTCTTTTTCTTTTTTTCAAAAGTAATTAAATTATGTATAATAACATAACTAAATCTATGAACGATAAATATTTAAAAAAATTGCATAAAAAAAGGAGCTAAATTAGCTCCTTCTTTATATCCTGTTAATTCTTTTATATTCTTACTACTTTTTTTACATAACTCTCATTGGCATTATAAAGTCTAATGATATACACCCCATTCACAAATCTGCTCAAATCAATATGCTTTGTGAAGTTTGGGGTCGAGGCTTTAATTTCCCCTTTATAAACTACACTGCCATTTAAACTAAATACATCAATATTGTAATCTGACTTAACTTCTTTAACATCTACATTAAGCATCCCATCAGTTGGATTTGGATACACATTAAATGTATTTGATATATCATTTTTAACTTCTTCATTATTACAAAAATCTACAGTAACAGTAATATGATCCACATCTGTTTTTCCGTTTCTAGTAACCTCTAACTCATAAATGGTAGTTCTTGTAGGGTTTACAATAATACTTTTAGTGGTTTCTCCAGTACTCCATCTAAACTGTTCTCCTCCGCTTCCCGTTAAGGTAGCACTTTCTCCATAACAAACTGTTATATCTGCTCCAGCATTAGCATCAGGGTCTGCAGGTAATACGGTAACTTGAACACTGTCAGAAGATTCACAACCATATTCATTAAAAACAGTAACGTGATAAATACTAGTTTTAACTGGACTTACTGTAATATTCTGAGAAGATGCTCCTGTGTTCCATAAATAATTGTCTCCACCAGAAGCTGTTAAGATAGTACTCTGCCCTTCATAAATCGTGATATTAGAACCTGCATTAGCAGTAGGCAATTCATTAACTGTCACTTTTACCTCATCGGTATCTGATAGATTATCTTTATAAACTGTCACAGAATAAGTCGTTGTGTTTTCTGGTGCAACTTGTATACTTTTTGTTGTTTTACCATTACTCCATCTATAACTACTACCGCCACTTGCTGTTAAAGTCACACGCTCTCCCTCGCAAATCTCCACGTCTGAACCTGCATCGGCTGTAATTCCTTTACTACTTGTAGGAATCACCGCTACCTCAACAGTGTCTGAGGCTTCACAACCATTCTTCGCACCTGTTACTGTATAATTCGTTGTACTGTTTGGTGATACTGTAATACTAGCTGTGGTTGCTCCCGTACTCCATAAATAAGTCTCCGCTCCACTCGCTGTTAAAATAACCTCATCACCATCATTTATTGTTACATCTGCTCCTGCACTAACCGTTGGCAAAGCATTTACTGTCACCTCCACGGTATCACTATCCGATGCTCCGTTGTCTGATACCGTTACGGTATAAGTTGTGGTAGCTGATGGATTCACCGTAATGCTTTTGGTAGTTTCTCCATTATTCCACTCATAGCTACTACCGCCACTTGCTGTTAAGGTTACTGATTCGCCTGCACAAATCTCTACATCCGAACCTGCATTAGCAGTAACTCCTGAAGAAGGTGGATTAGCACCTGACTTTACAACAACCTCAACAGTATCTGAGGCTTCACAACCATTCTTCGCGCCTGTTACTGTATAATTCGTTGTACTGTTTGGTGATACTGTAATACTAGCTGTGGTTGCTCCCGTACTCCATAAATAAGTCTCCGCTCCACTCGCTGTTAAAGTAACCTCATCACCATCATTTATTGTTACATCTGCTCCTGCACTAACCGTTGGCAAAGCATTTACTGTCACCTCTACGGTATCACTATCCGATGCTCCGTTGTCTGATACCGTTACGGTATAAGTTGTGGTAGCTGATGGATTCACCGTAATACTTTTGGTTGTTTCTCCATTACTCCACTCATAACTACTACCGCCACTTGCTGTTAAGGTTACTGATTCGCCTGCACAAATCTCTACATCCGAACCTGCATTGGCTTCTACGCTACTTGTGGTGTGATCTTCATACTCAAAAGCCCCTATATCAATCCCCTTACCTTGTGGTCTTACGTTACCATCAAAATCAGATTCAACATTTTTTACATTAACTCCCTTATCAATTAAAGGGCTATTTGATTTTAGCCTGAAATCTAGACCAGATTCATTAACAAAATTAGGATTAACACTTAATTTACTTGTTCCTACACCATTAAATCCATTATAAAAATTATTGGATTCAAATATCCATCCCGAGCTATAATTAGATCCTCTTCCAAAATTAGAAGTATTTGCAACAATATTATTTTTAAATTCAAAATTGCTTAACGATACATTTGACGCAGATTTAACAATTAATGTTCCAACATCAACAAAAGTATTATTGTAAAATGAATTGTTTTTACCCGTTTGAGACCCTCCAGCTGTATTTTGAATCTGAATACCAGCATTAATGACAACATTATTCCTTATTAGATTATTAGATCCAACTCCTGTTCCTTGTTCTTTAGTATCCCAAAAATAAAATGCTCTATACCCTTTGGTTGGTTTTAAAACAGAATTTTCAACTACATTCCCATAGGTACCATCTCTAAAAGTCACTCCACCAGTAGCGCCAGAACCTGAACCTTCTTCATATGATTTTAGCCCTCTTACAACATTATATCGAGTTTGACCATGCCTCAACTCTAGGCCACTAATACTGTTTACAGATGTTAAATTTTCTATTAAATTATATTCATTATACGAATATCCTTGCTCCACAGAGCACCCATGACCAGTATGAGCTAATTTTCCATCTCTCTTACCATAACTGTTTAATAAAATATTATAGCTATTCCTTATAGAATAGTAGTAATCTGTTGAATAACTCCCTGATGCCTCATTACTATAGGATTGACAACCTTTCTGTAAAGTAAATGTTGTATTTATATTAAAATTCATCATCGTACCATTAATAGCAATACAATCTATTATTCTGTTATTTACCCCAGAACCTGAATGGTAAATCCCATAACCAGATTGAGAATTGTTACCCATATTTCTAGTCAACGAATTTTCAACAATAACACCAGTTCCTCCACCAGCAATTCCTATTTTATAATTCGTTAACTGAAAATTTCGAACAATTACATAATTTCTACTAATTTTAAAACCAGTACCACTCCCTCTGCTCTTACCATCTAATAAAGGCATATTACTTGCACTTAAACTTCCATCACCATATTTATAATACATTGAGTTAATATCACCAGGCGAATTTTTATAGCCAATAAATTTAATTGGATTTGAAACGGTACCACTATTTCCAACACTAACATTTTCGCTACCATAATTCCCAGCCTTTACCCATACTGTAGAACCTGCTCTTGCAACTGAAGCTGCTTTTTGAATTGTTCTAAATGGCGAACTTAATGATGTACCATTATTACCATCGCTTCCATTTGTTGCCACATAATATATATTACTACTTGAATCTGGTTCTTCAATTTTGTTTTCTATATATGTTAAAGTAAACTCTACCACATTTAAATCACTTCCACCTTCATAACGAATCGTGTTATTATCCCAAAATGTAAATGCTGATGATACGGTAAAATAGTGGCCTGCTTTGGCTCCAGAATTCACAGATATTCCTGAAATAGATTTTCCAGTCACTGTAACCCCCTTGGTATTACTCCCTGAAATTGGTACAGAACTATCAAAATAAATTCTGTTTTTGTGCTGATTTTCAATTCTAAAATTGGATAAAACTGCTTTACCCCCTTGTGCTATAGCTTGTAAGCCACATAACAATACAAACACCCATAATACTTTTCTCATACGGCAATTCTCTTTTAAACTCAATAGATGAGCTTTATCAGTTTTAAATATTAAATAATGAGGGAGTGTTGCTTATAAAAGTAATGAGGGATAATACTTTAGACAACCTAAATCAAAACGTAAACATTGTTAATTTATTATATTACAATATTATAATTGTTTTAATCGGGGCGAAAGTATTTTGTAATTCTAAAGTTTTTCTAAAGAATTATAAGCGGTTTATTTATACCATAAATGAGAAAATATAATTTAATAAAAACCTTATGATAACTATATTTTTTTTCCTAAAAATATAATCATATCATAATTATTCAGCTCTATTTTAAATATTTATTAACCCTGTTAAAGTACTCATAACTTATCAACAAATAATGACTTTTATCAACTCACGTTTAGTGGCTAAAATTATTCCGTTATAGCGATAGCAATTGTCATATTCTGAAGCTACAGTTTGATTTTGAGCTAAGATATTAATGACCAATACAAAAAAAGTGGTCCATACAGACCACTTTAAAACTCATAAGTACCTTTGAAATCAAAGATACTTACGAAATTATATTTTTACTTGTTTTTTTTTTCTTAGAATTTTACGGTTTTTCTATTCACTTTGGCACCTCCTTCTAAGGTTGCATCTATAATTAAAACAGTGCCAGGTTTTACATTTCTAGTGACTACATTAAAGCTAGACTGCTTAGGTGTTTTATGAACTATTAGCCTACCTAGCATATCGTAAATTTTAATATCATTAACCACCGTTCTTGATTCTATTTTAAATCCATCAGTAGCATTTGAGACAATGAAATCATTTTTAGATACTAAACCATCTTCAACACCTAATGACTGGCTGTTAAATCTTATAATAAATCTATCATCGTAGGTACCTGCTTCATCAACATCAAATTCATAATTGCCTTTAGACAAATCATAAGTTAAACCTAAAACTTGGTCTACTAAATAAACAGGCCTGTTACCAAACTCACCTTTGGTACCACTTATTGCAATGGTATATGTTCCTTTATTTTGAGCATCTACACCTAATTTTACTATTTTACTCTCTTCGAACTTACCAAGACTTTGAATCACTAGTTTATTATCCATACTCTCAATTCTAGAAAATAATCTTGAATTACCACTATCAAAACCTGAGGCATCGTAATTGGTATCAAAACCATCGGTAGCTTCTTCAAGGAATCCAATCAAAATACTATTATAATTATAATTATCGTCACTCAATTCTAACCAAAGTTTATCTTCATCATTGCCAAAATGTTTAGCCCCTTTAGTGGCTGCTTGTTTATAAAATTGGTTATTCGCATCAACCATCTTCATGGTATTACTAAATCTAATCTGTCCTAAACCAGCTGCTCTTGCCATAAAACCTTGGCCTGAAGCAATATTTTTAGTAAATTCTGGAGCACTAGAACCTCCATTATTATAATAAATATAATTACCCTGATTAAATTCTCCATTACCATCAGGTCCGCCATTATCCCAAATAGCAATCTCTCCAATAATTGAGTTTGCAATTAAAAATAATTCAATATCGATAGCTGCTGGATAAGGATTTCCTAATAAATTAAAGTTTTCATCTTGGCCATAAGTAGGATTCGCTTCATAAAATACATTCTGCACAATATTGCCGTTATTAGGAACTCCTGTGAACGTTAAAGTCTGCACCCCTGTTGTACTGCCTTCTGCCGAATAGCCAATTGCATTACCCATACTACCACTCGCGATATGCCAATATCTATACTTTGAACCTGCATAGGCGGGATTTGGATTACCAGGGGTATATCTAAATATACGATCTGGATTAACCCCAGCAAATATTGAACTAATTTGTGCGCCTATCACTGGTGACGACCAGTACGTCGTTTGGTGAATATCTGTTTTATTTTGCGATTTTTCAATTTTAGTAATCACATCTAAACTGGCATTATCATCATAAGTCACTAATGATTCTGTATCTCCAATCGTTAAATTACCATCTACAATAAGATCTCCATATATCACTAATGAGTTATAAGTAGCTCCGTTAGAATCAAAATCAACATCAATACCAGCAGGTATTTCTAAAGTACACGCTTCAATCGACTGTGATGCTGCACTTAATGAGGTGGTAATTCTGGCATTTCTGGTACGGTCAGAGATTCCATTAGACCATGTTGATCCGTTAAATTCTGTGATACCAATCCATTGTCTACCCAAGGCCACATTACTATTAGGATCTGCATCATCCACTTCATTAAGTGGTACATTAATCCAATCGCTCAAATCAAATTCTAAGTGGGGGGTTTCTGAAGCACAGCCCCCTTTAGCATATGATACATTTAAACCCCAATCAGCAGGATATCCCTGGTTACCTATATTACCAATAATATCTTCTCTTAGGTGGTAAGCATCACTGCCATTTGAAGGCGAAATAAGTAATAAATGAGTACCGTCATTAGAGAAATCACAAACAGAACTTGTTACTTGATTGGCTGGCCCTATATTGCCTGCTAAAGGCAAACTTGCTGAAGCTTTTTTAATCAACAATACTTCTCCAGGTAATAAGGCTTGGCTGATTAAATAAGATAAGTCTGGTGTAGCGGTTTCAATAATACCATATTGGGCTTTATCTTTTAAATACAGGTTAACATAATAAGTGTTGGCTGGTATGGTTTGATCTGAAATGTTCATGATTTCTAACCAATTGTCATTCTCGTTGATACCATCATAATATTGCGAAATCATAATGTCACCAGCTGTAACGTTGGTAACCGCACTTGCGGCAATAATAAATCTAAAAGGATTGTTATTGCTATCAGAACTTGAAATTTCAATTTCTGTTTGATAATCTCCAACTACTGCAGAACTAAATTCCACATCAAAAGTCATGGTTTCATTTTGAGCTAATGTAGCTGGTAAAGGCAGTGAAAAATTACTTGGATTTGCAAACTCAGAATCTAATAAACTTTTTGAAATGCCCGTTATCGTTAACGGATCTGTACCCGTATTGGTGATGGTATAGGTTTTGGTTTCTGTAGAATTGATTAATACTTGACCAAAATCTGTATCATTACTTATTTCTGGTGTGATTGAACCATTGGCAATAAGGTTGCCATTACCTGTGACTTCAATCGCTTCATTGGTAGGCACAGTTATAGAATTCACTGTTAAATCAATAAAGTAACCCAACTGTGATGGAGGAAACCCACCTTCGTCGGCATCATTATTTAAAATACTAATTCTAACGCTAGCTAAACCTTCTAATGTGTTAGTTGTATTATCAAAAGTAACAATATACTCTGCTGGACTATCACCAGCGGCGGTTATTATAAATTTATTTATTTGACCCTGATTAAAATTACCAGGTCCCGTTTTATCTATCAAATTATATCCAAATATCTGCAGTGGCAAACTTCCTTTATTTGAAATAGTTACAGTTATGTCCTCTGAATCACCAATTACGACATCTCCCATATTATAACTTCCATTATTTAATATAATAGAACCATTTATAGATACTTCAATCTCCTGATTAACTGGCACCCCTGGAGGATCTGCATCTATGGTCCAATTTCTATTGATTAAATTATTATAAGCTGTAGTTGCTGCAGTAGATAATTCTTCTGGGTTATTGAGTATTCTTAACTCGCCGTCTGAAGCACCATTGGCATCTAAGTCTATCAATAGCTTGTCTAATTGTGCTGAGGTTAAATTAGCTTCGTGTAACCATATACTGGTTAACAAATCGTTATTAGACACATCTATACTACTTAAAGCAGTTACATCTGCCCACAATACAGTTAAATTAGTAAGGGCTGAAATATCAATACCACTTGACAATTGATTATTTCCTCGTACAACCAACTCCGTTAATGCTGTATTTGCACTCACGTCTAAACTATTTAACTCATTGTACCGTGTATTCAAGGTTGTTAACTCCGTAGCGTTACTTACATCTAAGTTAGTGACTTCACCTCCCTCACAAGAGGTTCCTCCACAAAAATCTAAAGTAGTTAAACCCACAAAGCCTTGATTACTGGTAATGGTAATATTAATAGGACTACCATCGTTGGCACTAAAATCAAATGTTGGATCATCCGCATTAATAATTTCCGATATTCCATTACCCGTAGCTTCCCAAGTTAATGTTGCACCATTATTAACTACAGATTGTGGCGACCAAGAAGTACTACTGGAGGTTGTAGTTAAAGTAATGGTTTGTATGTTTTGTACTGGAGGTGCATTACCCGTAATAGTCCATCCCCTACCTAACAAGCTATTATAGGCGGTAGTTGCATTGACTGTTAAGTTACCCGTTGTATTGCTTATGTTTAGTGTACCATTAAACTCTCCATGTTGGTCTAAGTCAATAATCATTTGATCTAGACCTGCCGACGTTAATCTCGAACTCTGCGCTCTAATATCAGTTAATGATGGATTGTTGCTCAAGTCTATACTTGTTATTGCCGTTACGTCCATCACTAAAGTCTCTAATAAGGTATTGTTAGATAAATCTAAACCATTAGTCAACTGATAATTACCTCTAACTGTTAATTCTATCAAATTTGGTAAAGCGGAAACATCTAACGTTTCTAACCTATTATACCTCGTGTTTAATGATGTTAAACTTGTGGCCACACTTACATCTAGTTCTTTAATCATCCCTCCATTACCTGAATCATCAACCCATAAATCAATAGCCGTCAAGCCACCAAAACCATCAGAACTTGTTACTTCTATGGTGATATCACCATTACCGGTATTACTACTAAAATCAAAAGTAGGGTCATTGGCATTAATCACTACGGGGCTACCTGTTATAGGCCCTGTTGCCGTCCATGTTAATGTGGCTCCTGTTTTAATGATCGTTTCTGGCGACCATGTGCCACTACTAGAAGTAGTAGTCATCGTAATCGACTGCCCTAAAGTAATAGCAGTAAATCCGAAAAAAATCAAGAGGGTTAAGAGTAACTTTTTCATCATAATCAATTTATTTTATGTGGTTTCTTATTTCAACAATTACCAGACAAATATAATAATTAAGTTTTAGTATCTGTTTAAAATCAAAGAATTGCATTAATATTTTTTCAACATTACTATTGAGGCTAAACTCTAAAATTTATACAGTTAATAATTTGTTGGTTACGGCGTCTAATACTTCAAACGCTGTTTCGGCCATTTTATTCCCTTTGGTATCTAAAAGCGGGTTCACTTCAACCAACTCTAAACAAACCACTTTTTGAGTATCGATAATTTGGCTTATCATTTGTACGACTTCATATTGATCGAATCCTTTTGACACTGGAGTACCTGTACCGTATGAAATTAAATCACAATCCATACTATCTACATCAAAAGAAATGTAGATCGCATCGCATTTTTTTAATCTTCCTATAGCCTCATCAACGCAGGTTTTTAAACCTCGATAACGAACTTCTGATACGGTATAATTCTTAATTCCCAGCTTTTCAATTTGCTTTTCTTCGGGCAATTCTGTATCCCTTACACCAAAATAAACTAAATCTTCTGCAAATATTTTTTTGCCGTGACAGGACACATTTTTCATTCTTTCCCAAAGCTCTTCTGTTTCTCTACCCACATCATTAATTTGCGCTTCAAGATTATCTTCAGATAATGCCGCCGCTAATGGCATTCCATGGATGTTTCCTGATGGCGATGTATACGGTGAGTGTATATCGGCATGGGCATCTATCCAAACAACTCCAATTCTTTTATCTCTAAAAGCTGCTTTCACACCACTAATGGTACCTAGAGCCGATGAGTGATCTCCAGATAGTACGATAGGAAAACGTCCTTCACGTAAATTGACTTTAACATGATTTCCTACGCGTTGGCATTGTTTAAACACATACCCTATTCTTTTGGCTACCGTTGTTTTTACCTTATCATAAATACTTTCATTCTCTGTAACTACATCTTCATAATCGTACTTATCAAAATAATTATTGTTCTGATTAATCGCTGCAATTTCTATCGCATCAACCCCTAAATCAGATCCTCTGGTACCAGCACCAATATCCGATCGATTTTTAATAATTCTAATTTCCATAGGCTTAATATAACGAAAAAAACCATCTTCAAATTGATTGACAATTTATAAAGATGGTTTTTATTTTACTTTTTCAATACTTATCGGCTTTCAATGGCCTTAAATGGCCTTTGGTTCTCACCAATATAAATCTGTCTTGGTCGACCTATCGGTTCTTTGCGTAAACGCATTTCTCTCCATTGAGCAATCCATCCTGGCAACCTACCTAAGGCAAACATCACCGTAAACATTTCTGTTGGAATACCGAGAGCTCTGTAGATGATTCCTGAATAAAAATCTACATTAGGATATAATTTTCTTTGCACAAAATAATCATCTGTTAATGCCTCTTTTTCAAGACCTTTAGCGATATCTAAAATAGGATCTTCAACCCCTAAATCTCCCAACACTTCATCTGCTGCTTTTTTAATAATTTTAGCTCTTGGGTCGAAATTCTTATACACCCTATGACCAAATCCCATCAACCTAAACGGATCACTCTTATCTT